>JAPSIJ010000362.1 GCA_031178805.1 Cellulomonas sp.
ACCTGCGGCAGCTCGATCCCCAGCTCGGTCAGGCGGTCGAGGACGCGGCTCACCGCTCGCCCGTCGGACGCTTCAGGTAGGCGACCAGCCCGGTCTCGGACTGGAGGACCTGGACGAGCTCCCAGCCGTCCTGCCCCCACTGGTCGAGGATCGCCTTGGTGGCGTGGACGATGAGGGGGACGGTCGCGTACTCCCACGTGGTGGTGGCCATGCCGCCACCCTAGCCGCGCCGACGCGTCAGCGGGCCAGGGCCTGCAGCACCCCCGCGGGCTCGACGCCGACCAGCTCCGCCCGCCACGACTCCACCTCGGGCCGGCGCCGGCGCAGGGCGCGCCGCTCGCGCTCGGTCATCCCGCCCCACACGCCGAAGTCCGCGCCCGAGTCCAGCGCGTCGGCGAGGCACTCCAGCCGCACCACGCAGGACTGGCACACCGAGCGCGCGTCCCGCTGGGCGGCCCCCTCGACGAACAGCGTGTCCGGAGCCACCTTGCCCGCCCCGCACGCCGCCTGCGCCGTCCAGTGCCCGTCGGGTCCCACCGTCGTCATGCCCTGCTCCTCGCCCCCTGAGTACGGGACGGTCCCGGGCCGCCACGCGGGCGCACCTCGGTGCGCCGACGCCGCGGTCCGGCTGTCCCCCTGCCGGGCGACCGTACCGGGTCGTGCGTCCCACTGGCATCCTCCGTTCGGGTTGCCTCGGGCACGGATCCGGCGGAGCCCGCCCGCGCCGACGCGTGTGCAGGTACGGTGCAGGTCCTCCCGCGGCCCGTGGACGACCCGCGGGCGGGAGAGCGCGCTCCCGTACCCTTTCCGCATGGCTCCTCTCCCCTCGCCGCGCGGGCGGCAGGTCACCGTCGTGCAGGCACTGGCGCTGCTGCTCGCCTTCGTCCTGACCGCGGGGGTCGGCGGGCTGCTGACCGCCGGGCTGATCATGCCCACGGTCGCCGCCGCGAACACCGCCACCGAGCTCGGCGCGGAGGCCTTCGAGGACCTGCCGTCGGAGCTGGAGCGCAAGCCGCTGTCCGAGAAGTCGGTGATGCTCGCCGCGGACGGCACCGTGCTCGCCGAGTTCTTCGCCGAGAACCGCGTCGTCGTCTCGCTGGCCCAGGTGTCCGTGCCGATGCAGAACGCGGTCATCGCCACCGAGGACCGCCGGTTCTTCCAGCACGGCGGCATCGACCCCGCCGGCATGGTCCGCGCGCTGGTGCAGAACTCGCTGAACGACTCCACGCAGGGCGCGTCGACGCTGACGCAGCAGTACGTGAAGAACGTGCTGATCGAGACCGCGGTGCGCGACGGCGACCTCGCCGCCGCCGAGGCGGCCCGGGAGGCCGACGGCGCCGAGGGGTACGCCCGCAAGCTCCGCGAGGCGAAGCTGGCCATCGCGCTCGAGAAGGAGCTGACGAAGGACCAGATCCTCGAGAACTACCTGAACATCGCCCAGTTCGGCGTCGCGACCTACGGCGTCGAGTCGGCCGCGCGGCGGTACTTCAGCAAGTCCGCGGTGGACCTGACCTTCCTCGAGGCCGCGACGATCGCCGGCATCACCCAGAGCCCGACCGCGTACGACCCGGTGAAGAACCCCGAGGCCTCGCAGGGCCGCCGCGACATCGTCCTGTCGCTGATGCTGCGCGAGGGCTACATCACGCAGGAGGAGCACGACGCCGGGGTCGCGACCCCGATCGCCGACACCCTGCGGGTGAGCGAGGCGCAGAGCGGCTGCATGGCGGCCGGCAACGTCGTCCAGGGCTCCGGGTTCTTCTGCGACTACGTGACGCACGTGATCCGCAACGACCCGGCCTTCGGCGAGACGCCCGAGGAGCGCGAGGACGTGCTGTACCGCGGTGGCCTCACCATCACCACGACGCTCGACCCGCGGCTGCAGACCATGGCGGACAACGAGGTCAAGAACACGGTGCCCGTGGACGACCCGACGGGCGTCGGCTCCGCGATGTCCGTGGTGGAGCCGGGCACGGGCCAGATCCGCGCCATGGCGCAGAACCGCAACTACAACAACACGGCCGCGGCCGCGGGCCGGGACTCGTCGGTCAACTACAACGCGTCCTACTCCTACGGCGGCTCCAACGGCTTCATGCCGGGCTCGACGTTCAAGCCGTTCACCCTGCTCGAGTGGCTCAAGCAGGGGCACAGCCTGAACGAACGGGTCAACGGCACCGAGCGGACGCTGAACACCAACCAGTTCACCGCCTGCGGCGCGCGCTACGGGAGCTCCACGTGGCCGGTCCGGAACGCCGAGGGCGGGTCCGGCCAGATGACCGTCATGCAGGCGACGCAGCAGTCGGTCAACCTCGCGTACCTCTCCATGGCGATGCAGCTGGACCTCTGCGCGATCATGGACGGCGCCGCGCAGCTCGGCGTCACGAGCTCCACGCACAACACCGAGGGCGCCACGATCGACGCCGTGCCGTCGAACGTGCTGGGGTCCGGCGTGACCAGCCCGCTGGCCCTGGCCGGCGCCTACGCGACGTTCGCCTCCGGCGGCATCTACTGCAGGCCGATCGCGATCACCAACGTCAAGGACGCCGACGGCAACGACCGGCCGGTCCCGGACGCGGGCTGCACCCAGGCCATCGACCCGAACGTGGCCGCCGGCATGAACGAGGCGATGAGCAACGTCTGGAACGGCACCGGTCGGTCCCTCGGGCGCCCGGCCTACACGGCGTCCGGCAAGACGGGGACGACGACCTACAACGAGCACACCTGGTTCGCCGGCTACACGCCGCGCCTCGCCTCGGTGGTGTGGGTCGGCTACCCGGACAAGAACACGCCGATGCAGGGCATCACGATCAACGGCCGGTACGCCCGGTACGCCTACGGCGCCACCTACGCCGGCGTCACCTGGAAGAACTTCATGGACCAGGCGCTGAACGACGGCCAGCCGAACCCCGGCTTCGCCCCGCCGAACAGCGAGCTCCGGTTCGGCCGCGCGATCCCGGTCCCGTCCGTCGCGGGCAAGGACCAGGCGACCGCCGAGGCCGAGCTGCGGGCCGCCGGGTTCGGCGTCACCGTGGGCGGCACCACGCCGTCCACCGTGACGGCGGGCGCCGTGGTGAGCCAGAGCCCGTCGGGCAGCGCCCCGGCCGGCACGACCATCACGCTGACGCTGTCCGCCGGTCCGGCGGGGGCTCCCGCCGCGGGCGGCGACCAGGGCGGCGGCAACCCGGGTCAGGGCGGCGAAGGCGGCCAGGGCGGCGGC
>JAPSIJ010000363.1 GCA_031178805.1 Cellulomonas sp.
GACGGGTACACCGTGACCACGACCGTGCCGCTGAGCCAGGTCGACCTGGTCGAGGTCGGGCAGGACGCCGACCTCTCGGTGACCAGCACCGACGAGGACCTCACCGGCACGGTGACCGGCGTCGGCGTGCTGAACGCGTCGACGACGTCGTCCGACCCGGCCTACACGGTGGAGATCGCCGTCGACCCCGCGGACGTCACGCTGTACGACGGCTCGTCGGCGCAGGTGTCCCTCGCCGTCGCCGGGGCGGCGGACACGCTCACCGTGCCGTCGTCGGCGGTGCACCTGGACGGCACGACGGCCACCGTGCAGGTGCTCGACGGCGGGACGGTGCGGACGGTGGAGGTCCAGCGCGGTGCGGTCGGCCCGGAGCTCACCGAGATCACCTCGGGGCTCACGGAGGGCGACGAGGTGGTGCTCGCCGACCTGAGCCAGTCGCTCGTCGCCGACGAGGACGAGTCCGGCGGCGGGCTCGCCGGGCTCGGGAGCAACACGGAGGACGCGTCGTCCGGCCAGGAGCGGACGTTCCCGGGTGCGGGCGGCGCCGGCGGCGGGCAGGCGCCGGCGGGCGGGCCGCCCGCCGGCTGACCCGTCGGCCGGCGGGCCCGCGCGGGTCCGCCACCCCGGTGGTGGGCGGTCTGCCACCCTGGGGCGCGTGCGCCGCTCGGGCGCGCCGGAGGGGGGTCGGCCGTGCCGCTGCGGTCCGTCGTGCTGTTCGCGCTCGCCGCGCTGCTGGAGATCGGCGGCGCGTGGCTGGTCTGGCAGGGGGTGCGCGAGCACCGCGGCTGGGCCTGGATCGGCGCCGGGGTGATCGCGCTCGGGCTGTACGGGTTCGTCGCGACCTTGCAGCCCGACGCGCACTTCGGCCGGATCCTCGCCGCGTACGGCGGGGTGTTCGTCGCCGGGTCGCTCGCCTGGGGCATGGTCGCCGACGGGTTCCGGCCCGACCGGTGGGACGTCGTGGGCGCGCTGCTGTGCCTCGCCGGGGTCGCGGTGATCATGTACGCGCCCCGGCCGGCCTGACCGCCCTCCCGCTACGCTCGCGCAGCAGGGGCACCGGCACGGCGCCGGCCCGCACGAGCACCGCACCACCGAGGGAGCACGCATGACGACGACGGCACGACCCCGCGCGGCGGTACTGGGCGGCGGCGTCATGGGCGAGGCCCTGGTGACCGCGCTCCTGGCCGCGGGCTGGACCGCCGACGACGTCGACGTCACCGAGCGCAGCGCCGCCCGCGCCACCGAGCTGTCCGGCCGGTACGGCGTGCGCGCGGCCGACCCGAACAAGAAGGCGGCGAGCCGGGCCGGCCTGGTGCTGATCTCGGTGAAGCCCCAGGTCGTGCCCGAGGTGCTCGCGGAGATCGCCCCGGCGCTGCAGCCCGGCACCCTGGTCGTGTCCGTCGCCGCGGGCGTCCCCGTCGCGGTGTACGAGGCCGCGCTGCCCGAGGGCACGCCGGTGGTCCGTGTCATGCCGAACACGCCCGCGCTGGTCGGCAAGGGCGCCAGCGCCATCGCCCCCGGCAGCCACGCGACCGACGAGCACCTCGCGCTGGTCGAGCAGGCGCTCGCGGCCACCGGCCTGGTGGTGCGGGTGGCCGAGAAGGACCTCGACGCCGTCACCGCGATCTCCGGCTCCGGTCCGGCGTACGCGTTCTACCTGATCGACGCGATGGCGGAGGCGGGCGTCCTGCTCGGGCTGACCCGGGACCTCGCCACCCGGCTCGCCGTCGCGACCGTGGAGGGCTCCGCGGCGCTGGCCGCCGGCACGGGCGACCACCCCGTCGTGCTGCGCGAGCGGGTGTCCTCGCCCGGTGGCACCACCGTCGCCGCGGTGGCCGAGCTCGACGCGCACGGCGTCCGCGCCGGCGTCGTCGCCGCGGCCCGCGCCGCCCACGACCGGTCGCGGGCCCTCGGCGCCGCCGCGCTGCCCGCCCCCGCCCCCGCCCCCGCGCCCACGGCAGCGCCCGAGGCAGTGCCCGCCGACGGGCCCGCCCCGGACGGGGCCCGGTAGCCGATGACGGACGCGCCCGGCCGGCCGACGACGTCCCGGCCGCCCGCCATGAGCGACGTCGCGGCGCGCGCGGGCGTCTCGCACCAGACGGTGTCCCGGGTGCTGAACGACCACCCGAGCGTCCGCCCGGAGACCCGGGAGCGCGTGCTGGCGGCGATCGCGGAGCTCGGCTACCGCCGCAACAGCGCCGCCCGGGCGCTCGTCACCCGGCGGTCCGGCGCGCTCGGCGTCGTCACGACCTCCTCCGTGCACCACGGCCCGACCAGCACGCTGCTCGGGCTGGAGAGCGCCGCGCGCGAGGTCGGCTACTACGTGAGCGTGGCCGCGATCGACCGGTTCGACGCCGGGACCCTGCGGGCGGCGCTGGACCACTTCCTCGACCAGGCCGTCGAGGGCATCGCGATCATCGCCCCGCAGGTCGACGTGGCCGAGGCGGTCGCCGCCTTCGCCGCCCCCGTGCCGGTCGTCACCGTGACGTCGGGGGAGGCCGTCACCGGGCCGGGGCGGGTCGTGGCGGTCGGCGTCGACCAGCGGGAGGGCGCGCGCGCCGCGGTCCGGCACCTGGTCGACCTGGGGCACCGGGAGGTCGTGCACCTGGCGGGGCCGCAGGACTGGTTCGACGCGCAGGAGCGGCTGGCGGGCTGGCGCGAGGCCTGCGCCGCGGCCGGGATCGGCGCGCCCGAGCCCGTGGAGGTCGACTGGTCGGCCGAGTCCGGGTATCGCGAGGGCCTGCGCCTGGTCGCCGAGGGGCTGCCGACGGCGGTGCTCGCGGCCAACGACCAGCTGGCGCTCGGGGTGCTCCGCGCGTTCTGGGAGCGGGGCGTGCGGGTGCCGCAGGACGTGTCCGTCGTGGGCTTCGACGACGAGGCCGGCGCCGCCTACTTCGTGCCGCCGCTGACCACCGTCCGGCAGGACTTCCCGGCCCTCGGCCGGCTCGCGATCGACGCGCTCGTGCGGGCGCTCGGCGGCGAGGACGTGCCCCGGACGCTGCTGCCTGCGACGCTGGTGCCGCGGGTCAGCACGGGCGCACCGCGCTGACGTGCGCGGCTTTCCCCGAGCATCATGTGAGCGCTAACATCTGAGTCAGGACGGCGGCCGACCGGTCACCGGCGCAGAACGGCACCGACGGGCGACGCGGCCCGCGGTCGAGGACGGAGCGACGCGATGGCGCAGGAGCAGCACGACGACGTCCGGACGGCGAT
>JAPSIJ010000364.1 GCA_031178805.1 Cellulomonas sp.
CGCACGGCGTCCACCTGCCCGGGCGCCGTGAGGCCGGTGACGATCTCCGCCGCCCGCGGGCCCTGCACCGCGATCAGCGCGGTCTCCAGGGAGCGGTCGGTCAGCGAGGCGTCGAACGGGGCGAGCCGCTCGGCGAGCGCGTCCCGGACGACCGCGACGTTCGAGGCGTTCGCGACGACCAGGAACGCCTCGTCGCCGAGCCGGTAGACGATCAGGTCGTCGAGGATGCCGCCGTCCTCCTGCACGACCATCGTGTAGCGGGCGCGCCCGACCGCGAGGCCGGAGATGTTCCCGACCAGCGCGTGGTCCAGGCCGGTGCCCGCGCCGGGGCCGTCCACGTGCAGCTCGCCCATGTGCGACAGGTCGAACAGCCCGGCCGCCGACCGCACGGCCTGGTGCTCGGCGAGGTCGCCGGCGTACCGCAGCGGCATCAGCCAGCCCGCGAACGGGGTCATGGTCGCGCCGAGCGCGACGTGCTCGTGGTGCAACGGGGACAGCACGGCGCCGGCGGGCGCGTCGGCGGGGGCGGGCGTCTCGGTCACAGGGCGGCTCCGTCGGCGTAGGCCTCGATGGGCGGGCAGGCGCAGACGAGGTTGCGGTCCCCGTGCGCGCCGTCGATCCGGCGGACCGGCGGCCAGTACTTGCCGGCGCGCAGGCTCGCGACCGGGTAGGCGGCGAGCTCCCGGCCGTAGGGCTTGTCCCAGTCGTCGGCGACCAGCGCGGCGGCGGTGTGCGGCGCGCCGCGCAGCGGGGAGTCGGCGACGGGCCACCGGCCGGCGGCCACGGCGTCGATCTCGCCGCGGATCGCGACCAGCGCGGCCACGAACCGGTCGAGCTCGCCCAGGTCCTCGGACTCGGTCGGCTCCACCATCAGGGTGCCGGCCACCGGGAACGACAGCGTCGGGGCGTGGAAGCCGTAGTCCATCAGCCGCTTGGCGACGTCCTCGGCGGTCACGCCGGTCTGCTTGGTGAGCCCGCGCAGGTCGAGGATGCACTCGTGCGCGACCAGCCCGGCCGGGCCGGTGTAGAGCACGGGGAAGTGCGGCGCCAGGCGCGAGGCCAGGTAGTTCGCGGACAGCACCGCGGTCTCGGTCGCCCGGCGCAGGCCGTCGCCGCCCATCAGGGCCACGTAGGCCCAGGAGATGGGCAGGATGCCGGCAGAGCCGAACGGCGCGGCGGACACGGCCGGGGCCGCCCCGCCCGCGAGCGGGCCGGTGTCGCCGGTCCAGACGGCGTCGGTCGCCGGCAGGTACGGCACGAGGTGCGCCGCGACGCCGATCGGGCCCACGCCCGGGCCGCCGCCGCCGTGCGGGATGCAGAACGTCTTGTGCAGGTTCAGGTGCGAGACGTCGCCGCCGAACTCGCCCGGGCGGGCCAGCCCGACCAGCGCGTTGAGGTTGGCGCCGTCGATGTAGACCTGGCCGCCCGCGGCGTGCACCAGGTCGCAGACCTCGCGCACGTCCTCCTCGTAGACGCCGTGCGTCGAGGGGTACGTGATCATGATCGCCGCGACGCGGGGGCCGTGCTGCTCGAGCTTCGCGCGCAGGTCGTCCAGCTGCACCGAGCCGTCCTCCGCCGTGGCCACGACGACCACGCGCATCCCGGCGAGCGCGGCGGACGCGGCGTTGGTGCCGTGCGCCGAGGCGGGGATCAGGCAGACGTCGCGCACCGGCACGTCCTCGGGCGCGGAGCCCGCGGCCAGCGCCTCGGCCCGGCGGCCCTCGTGGTAGCCGCGGATCGCCAGCAGCCCGGCGAACTCGCCCTGCGAGCCGGCGTTCGGCTGCACGGACACCGCGGCGTAGCCGGTGATCTCGGCCAGCCACGTCGTGAGGTCGCCGATCAGCTCCGCGTAGCCCGCGGCCTGCTCGGCGGGCACGAACGGGTGCAGCCCGGCGAACTCGGGCCAGGAGATGGCCTCCATCTCCACCGTCGCGTTCAGCTTCATCGTGCACGAGCCGAGCGGGATCATCGTGCGGTCCAGCGCGAGGTCCTTGTCCGACAGCGCGCGCAGGTAGCGCAGCATCGCCGTCTCGGACCGGTGCCGGTGGAACACCGGGTGGGTCAGGTAGGCGGTGGTACGGCGCAGCGCGGCGGGGATCGCCGGGGCGTCCAGCCCCGCGGCGGCGCCGTCGGCCAGGGCGCCCGCATCGGCGTCGGCGAACGCGGCGAGCACCTGCTCGACGTGCGCCTCGGTGGTCACCTCGTCGCAGGTGACCTGCACGTGGTCGTCGTCGGCCGCCCAGACGTTGATGCCGCGGGCCGCGGCCGCCGCGACGACCGCGCGCGCCCGGCCCGGCACGACCGCGCGCACCGTGTCGAAGAACTGCGCGTGCTCGACCGGCACCCCGCCGGCGCGCAGGCCGTCCGCGAGCGCCACGGCGCGGGCGTGCACCCGCTCGGCGATCTCCCGCAGGCCGTCCGGGCCGTGGTAGACCGCGTACATCGAGGCGACGATCGCCAGCAGCGCCTGCGCGGTGCAGATGTTGCTGGTCGCCTTCTCGCGGCGGATGTGCTGCTCGCGGGTCTGCAGGGCCAGCCGGTAGGCGCGCGCGCCGTCGGCGTCCACCGACACCCCGACCAGCCGGCCGGGCAGGGACCGCTCCAGGCCGGTGCGGACCGCCATGTACGCGGCGTGCGGGCCGCCGTAGAACAGCGGCACGCCGAACCGCTGGGCGGAGCCCACCGCGATGTCGGCGCCCTGCTCCCCCGGCGGGGTGAGCAGCGTGAGGGACAGCAGGTCGGCGGCGACCGTGACCAGCGCGCCCGCGTCCTTGGCCGCGGCGATCAGCGGGCCGAGGTCGCGCACCGCGCCGGACGCCCCCGGCGCCTGCAGCACCAGGCCGACCAGGGCGTCGTCGCCGAGGTCCGGCAGCCCGGCGGCGAGGTCGGCGACCCGCACCCCCAGCCCGGCGGCCTCCGCGCGGCCGAGCGTGACGGCGAGCGTCTGCGGCAGGCAGTCGGCGTCCAGCACGACGACGCCGGTGCGGCCCCTGGCGGCGCGGTGCATCAGCGCCACCGCCTCGGCGACGGCCGTGGCCTCGTCCAGCAGCGAGGCGTTGGCGACCGGCAGCGCCGTGAGGTCCGCGACCACGGTCTGGAAGTTCAGCAGCGCCTCGAGCCGGCCCTGGGAGATCTCCGGCTGGTACGGCGTGTACGCGGTGTACCAGGCGGGCGACTCCAGCACGTTCCGGCGGATCACCGGCGG
>JAPSIJ010000365.1 GCA_031178805.1 Cellulomonas sp.
GCCCTGGCCACCGCCGGTGAGCTTGGCGCCCAGCGCGCCCGCCGCGAGGGCCGAGCCGACGAGCCGGTCGAGCTCGGGGGAGGAGACGCCGAGCTCGGCGAGCGCCCCGTGCGCGCGGGTCATCCGGGCGCCCAGGTCGCGGGGCCGGTCCAGGGCGAGGTCGTCGACGACGTCCCGGGTGATCTGGCCGAGCTCGGCGATCAGCTCGGCGCCGCGGGCGGGGTGCCGCTCCCGGAACGACCGGACGTCGGCGACCGCGACCCGGGTCCGGCCGTGCACGCCGGTGTCCGCCACGACCAGGTGCGCGCGCAGCGCGAGGTCGAGGGGCCGGATCTCGCCGGCCTGGAACCAGACGGGCTCGGTCGAGGCGGTGGTCCGGGCGTCGAGCCCGCTGGGGTTGCCGTGCGCGACCCGCTCGCCGACCTGCACGAGGTCGAAGTGCTCCTGCGGCGTCAGCGTCCGGCCGGCGAGGTCGGCCAGCGCGAGCGCGAGCGCCCCGGCGGTGGCGGCGCTCGACCCGAGGCCGCGCGCGGCCGGGATGGTCGACTCGGTGGCGAGCACGATGCCGTGGTGCGGCAGCCCGAGGTGGTCCAGCGTCGCCTCGACCGCCGCGCGCGGGGCGGCCAGCACCTCGGGGGCGTCGGCGAGCGTGCCGGAGTACAGCACCGACTCCAGGCACAGCGGGCCCTCCTCCCGGCGCGCGGTGGCGCGCATCGGCAGGCTGGCGAGCGGCAGCGCGATGGCGGGCTCGCCGTAGACGACGGCGTGCTCGCCGACGAGGATCGCCTTGGCGCGGGTGTGCCCGGTGCCGGTGCTCCGCGGGTTCGTGCTGATGGTCCAGCTCCTCACATCAGGTGGGCGACGAACCACGGGGCCGCGTACAGCGACATGAACTGCACCCCGAAGTTGACGCCCAACCGGTTCAGCGTGCCGCAGGTCAGCCCGACGAGCAGCACGGCGAAGACGTTCACGAGTCCCGCGTCGAGGTAGGCCAGCAGCAGGACGAAGACGACGAACAGCGCCAGCACGGCCTCGTGCGGCACGTACCGCGTGACGACGGCGGTCAGCCGGAACGAGTACCGGACCGCCAGCACGTAGGACAGCACCAGGGCGAGGGCGCCGCCGACCAGCACCGCGACCACGAACTGCGACGTGGACAGCAGGTGGTGCAGGTTCTGGTCGAGGGACAGCACCGGCGGCGCGTTGAACAGCGCGTTGGCGGGGCCGACGGCGACCGGGGACAGCGGCAGCCCGACGGCGAGCAGCGGGATGATCACGCCGGCCAGGTAGGTCGAGTGCGCGAGGGCGGCCATCGCGGTGACGGCGCGGGACGACCGCTCGGCCGGGTCCTTGGCGCGCCCGCCGGCGGCCTCGCCCATCAGCAGCGTGAGCGCGACGGGGCTGAGGAAGAACAGCGGCGTGGAGGCGGCGGACACCGCGGCGCTGGTGCCGAGCTCGGCGCGGGTCAGCAGCCGGCGCGGGCTGAGCGGCGCGCCCCTCAGCTGGGAGCGGGTGATGACGACCGGCGTGCGCCCGGCGCGCGGCAGCGCGGCCCGCAGCGTCGGGTTCAGCAGCGTCACCAGGCTGAGCAGCAGCGGCCCCGCGGTGATGGACAGGAAGAACGACACCGTGATGGTCCCGTCCTCCGGGAGCACGCCGGTCTGGCGGTACAGCGCCTGGACGCCCTGGAACAGCAGGCCGAGCGGCACGATCGCGAGCAGCGACAGCACCTTGTTCTTCCCCAGCAGCGCCAGCACCACGGCGCCGATCACGAACAGCAGGGCGCCGTACTCGCGCAGCTGGTCGCCGAGCGGCGTGATCGCCCGGGCGATCAGCAGGGCCAGCGGCACCGCCACGAGCGTGCCGACGACGGAGCCGGCCGCCATCTTGCGGATCGTCTCCGCGGACCGGCCCTCCTGCTTCAGCCGGAGCGCGTGCTCGATCATCGGCGCGGACAGCACGCCGCCGGGCAGCCCGACCAGGGCGGTGGGGATGGAGTTCGTCAGGTTCAGCGTGACCACGGCGGCGATGAAGAACGCGAGCACGACCTGCGGGTCGGTGCCGGCCAGCACGAGGGCCAGGGTCACGGGCAGCAGCACCGACGTCTCGTCGGTGCCGGGGATGAACCCGATCAGCGTGTACAGCGCGACGGCCGCCAGGGAGGCGGCGACCATCGGCAGCAGCAGGGTGAGGTCCACGGAGGTCTTTCGGTGCGGGGCGCCCTCCCGGATGGGTGCGCCGGCTCGGCTGGGGCGGCTCAGGCGTCGGGGTGGCGCTCCGGGACCGGCTCGTCGTCGGCGACGATCCGCACGTCGCGCTTGGGCCGCACCAGCGCGACCGCGGCGGCGAACCCGGCGACGGACCCGCCGAGCCCCCAGAAGAACTCCGACTGGCCGAGCGCCCGCCCGGCCACGACGGCCAGGACGGTCGCGGCGGCGCACACGGCGAGCGCGACGACCAGGTCGCGCATCGACACCCGGTCGCCCCAGATCTCGACGTACTGCTCGTCGTCGCTCACGTTCCTCCTGCCGTCGCGTCGGACCGCCACCCTAGGACCGCCGGTGGCGGAGCCTGTGCGGCCGTTGTGCGCGTGACGTGCACGTGCGCGCGGTCCGGGGGCGCGGCAGGCCGGTGGCCACTGTGGTCCGCCCCGTGGTGGCGCGGCAACTCGGGGGCGACGCGCCGGGCGCGACGCGCCGGGACTTCACCCGCTCCGGTGGCGCTCCCGCCGAGGACGCGGAGCATGGATGAGCATGAGCGACCAGACGACTCCCCAGGACCCGACCAGCCAGCACCCCGAGCCGGAGCAGCCGGCCGAGAACATCGCGCACCCCGGTCTGACCGGGGACATGCAGCAGCAGCCCGACCACGGCGAGGACTCCTACGTCGGCTCCGGCCGCCTGGAGGGCAAGCGCGCCCTGATCACCGGCGGCGACTCCGGCATCGGCCGCGCCGTCGCCCTGGCGTTCGCCCGCGAGGGCGCGGACGTCGCGATCGTCTACCTCCCCGACGAGGAGGAGGACGCCCAGGAGACCGTGCGGCTGGTCGAGGACGCCGGCCGCCGCGCCGTCACCTGCCCCGGTGACCTGCGCGAGGAGCAGTTCTGCCAGGACGTCGTCGAGCGCGTGGTCTCCGAGCTCGGCGGGCTCGACGTCCTCGTGAACAACGCCGCGTACCAGATGGCCCAGGACGG
>JAPSIJ010000366.1 GCA_031178805.1 Cellulomonas sp.
ACGTCCTGGGCCGGCGTGCCGGCGTCCGAGGCGTCCGGGTCGGCCTCGGGGTCCGGGTCCGGCACGGGGACCGGCCACGGCTCCGGGTCGCGCACGGTGGCGGTCGCGTCCGTGCCGATCTCCACCAGCTGCCAGTCGACGATCCGGCGGGTGTCCGGGTCCCAGTGCAGCACCGTCATCTCGGCAGTGCCCTTGAGCGGGCCGATCCGCGGCTCGTTCTCCTGCGCCCCCGCGGTGGAGGAGGAGATGTACCGGATGCCCTGCCCGATCTGCTCGGGGTCGGTGCGGGTGTGCATGTGCCCGGAGATCAGCGCGGGCACGCAGCCGTCGGCCAGCAGGTTCGGCGCGACGCGCGGGGTGTGGAACAGCACCAGGTCGACGCCGTCGCGGTCCGCGCAGGCCACCTCGGCGAGCCGGGTGCCGGCGTCCGCGTACGACTCGGACTGCGTCGGCTGGGCGAGCAGCCGGTTGGCCTTCGGGTCCCGGTCGCCGAGGATCCGCATGCCGCGCACGTCGATCACGCCGCCGTCCAGCACGGTGGCGCCCGCGCGGGCGTACTGCGCCGTCGTCTCGTCGGAGTCGTGGTTGCCCGGGGCGGTGATCAGGTCCACGCCGTCCGGGACCGCCCGGGCGAACGTGCTGACGCAGTACTGCTCGACCGAGGTGCCGTTCATCGTGGTGTCGCCGGCGTCCAGGACCACCTCGGCGCCCGACATCTCGGTGAGCGAGGTGATCAGCGGCGCCATGCCGACGTTGCAGTGCAGGTCGGAGATCAGCAGCAGCGTGAGGGGCTCGGAGGGCTCCTCGTCGTCGTCCGCGCCCGGGCCCGGGGTCGCGCCCGTGGTCGGGCTCGCGCCCGGCGACGCCGTCGGCCCGGTCGCGCCGGCCTCGTCGTCGTCCGCCGCGGCGGCCTCCGCGTCCCGCCGCTGCTCCCACTCGCCCCACGCGGCCACCAGCGAGTCGCCGGCCCGGGCGTAGAACTCCTCGTTGTCGCGGAAGGCGTCGACGACGAGGCCGCCGTAGGTGTCGACGATGCCGCCGAGCCGGCCGGTCACCCGCGCGCCCTCCAGGGGCGTGCCGTCGAACACGGCGGACGAGGTCGAGGCCTCGACCTGCGCCCGGGCCGCGCGCTCCCGCTGGCTGGCCGTGACCAGCGTGCCGACCAGCACCACGGCCACGCCGCCGGCGACGAGCTGCCGGGCGTGCGGGGCGGCCCGGGCGGCGAGCTCCCGGCGCCGGGCCGCGCCCAGCAGCGCGCGGCCGGCCGACCACACCAGCACCAGCACGACCAGCGCCGCGAGGCTGCGCCAGGCCGCGTCGGTCACCAGGGCGCGGGTGGCGTCCTCGATGGTCGCCTCCGGGCCGGTGAAGAACTGCAGGTAGGAGCTGAGGTCCCCGGTGAGCGCCTGCAGCGTGTCGACGTCGTGCAGGGCGTCGACGTCCGCGGGGATCTCCTCGACGGTCACCCGGGCGCCGAGCCACAGCGGCAGCGGCGAGCCGATCTGCAGGGTGCCGAACGGGCCGAGGTCCACGGTGACGGTGGCGTCCGTGGTGACCTCGTAGCGCGCCTCGTGCGGCCCGAAGGCCAGCTGCGCCGACGCGGTGGTCACGCCGTGGACGAGCGCGATCAGCACCGCGGCGGCGCCGAGCAGCACGGTGCGGAGCCGGGGCCGGTGCGGCCGCCACGACGGGGGCCGCCGCCGGGCGCGGGGCGTCGGGGCTGCGGTCGGCTGCTCGGCCGCGGGGTCGGGGACGGCGTCGGGGGCGGACATCGCCGTCGAGCCTAGACGCGGGCGGCGCGGGCGTCGCGGGCAGGTCAGCGGCGTGCGGGCCCGGGTGCGCTGTGCTACTCCGGGAGCATGACGAGCCCCGCCGCGCCGGCCCCCGGCACCGCACCCGCCGGCACCGCACCCGCCGGCACCCCGCACGCCGAGAGCACCCTGACCGTGGTGGTGGCCCTCGCCGCGAACGCGCTGATCGCCGTGGCGAAGACGGTGGCCGCCGTGCTGACCGGCGCCGCGTCGATGCTCGCGGAGGCCGCGCACTCCTGGGCGGACACCGGCAACGAGGTGTTCCTCCTGGTGGCGCAGCGCCGGGCCGCGAAGCCGGCGGACCGCACGCACCCGCTCGGCCACGGCCGCGAGGTGTACGTGTGGTCGCTGTTCGCGGCGATCGGCCTGTTCGCCGTCGGGGCGGGCGTCTCGATCACCCACGGGGTGCAGGAGCTGCTGGACCCCGAGCCGGCCGGGTCGTTCGTCGTGGCGTACGTGGTGCTCGGCGTGGCCTTCCTGCTGGAGGGCACGTCGTTCCTGCAGGCGTGGCGGCAGGCCCGCGGCGACGCCGCCCGCCGGGACCGCGACCTGTGGGAGCACGTGCTGGACACCTCGGACCCGACGGTGCGGGCGGTGTTCTTCGAGGACGCGGCGGCGCTGATCGGCATCGTGATCGCCGCCGCCGGCATCGCCGCGCACCAGGTCACCGGCTCCGCCGTGCCGGACGCCGTCGGCTCGATCCTGGTCGGGATCCTGCTCGCGGTCGTCGCCGTGGTGCTCATCGACCGCAACCGGCGGTTCCTGGTGGGGGAGGCCGGCGACCCCGGGCTGCAGCGGGCCGCGGTCCGCGCGCTGCTGGCGCTGCCCGAGGTGTCCCGGGTGACCCAGCTGCGCCTCGAGGTGGTCGGCGCCCGGCAGCTGTTCCTGATCGGCGCCGTGGACCTCGCCGGCAACCCCGCCGAGGACGAGGCGTCGCACGCGCTCGCGGCCGTCGAGCGGCAGATCCGCGACGTCCCGGGCATCGTGGGGGCCGTGCTGTCGCTCTCCGAGCCCGAGGAGCCGGCGCTCGTCCCGTGACCCGAAGGAGCCCCATGACCCCGGTCAGCCCCCGCACGCCCGTCGACCTCGGCCCCGCCCGCTCCGCGGCGGTCGCCGCCCGGGTGCTGGCGCCCCTGGTGGCGCAGGGCGCCATCGTGCGCCGCCCCCGGGTGACCGCCTGGGCCGAGCGCCGGCAGGCGGACCGGTCGGCCGGGGCCCTGCTGCGCGCGCTGCGGGACGAGCACGGCGGCGCCCCGGTGGTGCTCCGGCTCGGCCCCCGGCGGGTCGTGCTGCCGCTGGACCCCGACGACGTCGGCGCGCTGCTCGCCGGCTCGCCCGAGCCGTTCACCCCCGCGA
>JAPSIJ010000367.1 GCA_031178805.1 Cellulomonas sp.
GGACGAGCTCACGCGCGTCGTCGCCGCCGACCTCGCCGACATGGACGGCGCCACGATCGCCGCCTACCGCCAGCTCGCCGCCGACATGGCCGAGCACATGGGCGCCGCCAGCAGCTGGGCCGGGTCGATGTCGACCGCCCTCGAGGTCGCCGCGACGCTCGTGCAGATCGTGCACGACATCGTCCGCGACGCGATCGCCCAGGTGCTCGGCGCGGTGGCGTCCTACGCCGCCGAGCTCATCTTCACCGCCGGTCTGGCGACGCCGCTGGTCATCGAGCAGGCCGCCACGCGCGCCGCCGCGCTCGCCGCGCGCATCGGCTCCTACGTCACCCGGCTGCTCAGTTCGTTCCGCAACCTCGACGGCCTGGTCAGCGGCCTGCGCCGGCTGATCGACGACCTCGGCCGCCTCTTCGACGACCTGTTCCGCGGGGGCAAGGGCCCCGACGCGCCTGCGCCGCGCGCGCCCGAGGCGCCGGGCGCTGACGCCCCGGCGGGCCCCGGCGGCCCCGGGCGCACCCCGCCCGGCGCCGACCCCGGCACGCCCACCGGCCCCTCGGTGCCGGCCGGGCCGCCGGTCTCCGACGGCCCCACCGTGCCCGGCGGACCGGGCGGTGGTGTGCCGGGCGGTGGTGTACCGGGTGGCGGCGGCGTACCGGGTGGTGGGGTGCCCGGGCGGCCCGGGCTCGGCGACGACCGCCTCGGGTTCGTCACGGACGGCCCTTCCCCGCAGCCCTCGGGTGGCGGGCGCACCGACGTCCTGCCCGACGGGCACGGCTCGACGCCCGACCGCGGGCCGGACGGCTCCGGCCGGGACGGCGACGCGGACGGCCCGGCCGCGGACCCGTCCACGCCGGACCCGGGCACGCGCCCGCTGCCGGACGGTGCGACGCCCGTGGCCGACACGGCGCCGGACCCCCACTACGGTGAGCCGCGCGGTGAGGACGCCGCGGCGACGATCCCGCCGAAGAACATGCCGCCGGAGCAGGCGAACCCGGCCGTCGCCGCGCTCGGCGGGGACGCGTCACACCCCTGGGGCACCAACCCCGACACCGGGCGACCGTTCACCGAGGCGGAGTTCCGCGAGCGCTTCGTGCAGCAGGACGGCAACGTCCGGTGGCCCCCCAACGAGGGTGCGGTCGCCGGGTCCCGGCACGAGTTCGCGTCCGTGCAGGACTACGTCGCCGCGCACGGGTCGCAGCTGGACCGCATCGGGTACCCGGGCGGCGAGTACCTCGGGTTCCCGCCGGGCACCCCGTACGGCGAGCGGGCGCTGTACCCCACGTCGCTGGGCAAGCCGGTGTACGAGTACGAGTTCACCGGCCGCGAGCTCCCGGAGGGGTACCGGATCGAGGCGAGCCAGATCGCTCCCGCCTTCGGTCAGCCCGGCGGTGGCATGCAGATGGTGGTCAAGGACGAGCACGGCGAGGCGGTGGCGGCGCAGGACCTCGTGGCGAACGGCTACCTCCGGGAGAGGTTGATCGGGTGACGACGACAGACCTGCACGCGTCCGTGCTGCAGCTCGCCGAGGAGTCCGGCCTGCTGGTCGAGCGGGGGCCCGAGGCGACGGTGCTCGAGGAGACGGAGATCGCCTACACGGTGGCGCGGACGGCGGCCGGCTGGACGCTCACGCGCCGATCCCGTGGCCGGGTGGTCCTCGAGGTCGTCAGCGACGTCGTCGAGGGCGTCGAGGTGGTCCTGCTGTCCCAGGTCGGCCAGGCGTGGCGCCTCACGCACGGACTGGGCTCCCTGGTGACGGGTGAGCGCGGTACCCCTGTGCCGGGCGCGGTCCCCTTCCGCGATGCCGACGGCCGCTGGTCGGTCCGCTGGCCCGGCGGCCACGTCCTCGCTGGCATCACCTCGATCAGCATCGAGACGATCGTCCGCATGGTCGGGCGGGACGTCGAGGAGCTGGTCGCGTCGTACCGGCACCCCGACGGCCTGCCCGTGTTCCCGCCGGAGGGACCCGCCGCGGGCTGACGGGGGGAGCGCCGCCGTGGCGACCTCCGCGAGCGCGTCGCCGGGCTCGGGCCCCTGCCGTCCCGCGCCCCGGACGCACCGTCGCCATGATGGGGCGGTGACCTCCGCCGACGTGCCGCGCACCCCGACCGGGGCGGGGGGCGCCGTGCGCCGCGAGGCCGACGTGCCGCGCACCGCCGCCGACGTCGTCCGTGCCGCAGGCACCGCGCCGGACCTCGCCACGCTCGACGCGCGCGTCGTCGACTGCCACGCGTGCCCCCGGCTGGTCGCCTGGCGCGAGGAGGTCGCCGCGGCGCCCCGGGCGTCGTTCCGCGGGCAGACCTACTGGGCGCGTCCCGTGCCGGGCTTCGGCGACCCGCGCGCCCGCGTGCAGGTCGTGGGTCTCGCACCGGCCGCGCACGGCGCGAACCGCACGGGGCGCATGTTCACCGGTGACCGGTCCGGCGACTTCCTGTTCGCGGCGATGCACCGCGTCGGCATGGCCAACCAGCCGACCTCGGTGAGCGCCGACGACGGCCTGACGCTCACGGACGTCCGCGTGACCGCGCCGGTCCGGTGCGCCCCGCCCGCCAACGCCCCGACGCCCGAGGAGCGCCGCACGTGCGGCCCGTGGCTCGCGCGCGAGATCGAGGTCGTCGCGGCGCGCGTGCTCGTGGTGCTGGGCGGCTTCGGCTGGCAGGCGGTCCTGACGACGCTCGCCGAGCAGGGCTGGGACGTCCCGCGCCCCCGCCCGGTGTTCGCGCACGGTGCCGAGGTGGTGCTGCGCCGCCGCGACGCGTCGGACGGCGACGACCGCACGCTCACCCTGCTCGGGTGCTTCCACGTGAGCCAGCAGAACACCTTCACGGGCCGCCTGACCCCCGCCATGCTCGACGCGGTGCTGCTCCGTGCCCGGGAGCTCGCCGACGCCTGACGACGGTGCGGTGCCCGCACGGGGCCCGGTTCCCTGCGCCCCGGCGCGACGGGCACACTGACCGCCATGCCGCTGCGGACCGTGCAGGAGCTCGCCGACGTCGACGACCCCGCGTGGCCGGAGGTCGCGGCCGCCGTCGCCGCGGCGGCGATGCCCGTGCGCGTCGTGCCCGTGGCCGCCGAGCGCGGGCGCGACACCCTGCACCGGCTGCAGGTGACGGCGCGGTCCGTGCTCGGAGCCCTGGCTCTGCACTGCGGTGGGATCATCGTCGACCA
>JAPSIJ010000368.1 GCA_031178805.1 Cellulomonas sp.
CTGCGGGCGGTGTCCCGCGAGCCGCTGGACGCGTGGCTGGACCGGGTGGGCGACGCCGCCGACCCGACGGAGTCCGACGAGGTCGCCCGGCTGTCCGTGATCGAGAGCCACCCCGCGTGGGTCACCCGGGCGCTGCGGGAGGCGCTGGTCGGCAACGGCCGGCCCCCCACCGAGCTCGGCGCGCTGCTCGCCGCGGACAACGCCGCGCCGCGGGTCTCCCTCGTCGCCCGGCCGGGGCTCGTGGGCACCGACGAGCTGCTGGCGGCCGCGGGCTCCGAGGCGACGCCCGGGCGGTGGGCGCCCACCGCCGTGACCCTCTCGGGCGGCGGCGACCCCGCCGGGCTGGCCGCCGTGCGCTCCGGCCGGGCGGGCGTCCAGGACGAGGGCTCGCAGCTCGTCGCGCTCGCGCTCGCCGCCGCGCCCCTGGACGGGCCCGACGCGCGGTGGCTGGACCTGTGCGCCGGCCCCGGCGGCAAGGCGGCCCTGCTCGCCGCCCTGGCGGGGCAGCGCGGGGCCCGCCTCGTCGCGAACGAGGTGCAGCCGCACCGCGCGCGGCTGGTCCGGCAGGCCGTGGCCGCCGCGCCCGACGGCTCCGTCGAGGACGTCCGGGTCGGCGACGGCCGCGAGCTCGGCGACCTGGAGCCCGGCGCGTACGACCGGGTGCTGCTCGACGCGCCGTGCACCGGCCTGGGGGCGCTGCGCCGCCGCCCGGAGTCGCGCTGGCGCCGCACGCCCGCCGACCTCGCGACCCTCGGCGCGCTGCAGCGCGACCTGCTGGCCTCCGCGATCCGCGCCGTGCGGCCGGGCGGGCTCGTCGCCTACGTGACCTGCTCCCCGGTGCTCGCGGAGACGCAGCTCGCGGTGGTCGACGCGCGCCGGGCGGCGACGCGGGCCGGGCTCGGCGTCGAGGTGGTGCCGGCGCCGGAGGTGCTGCGCGCCGTGGCGCCGGACCTCGACCTGCCCGACCGGCCCGACGCGCAGCTGTGGCCGCACGTGCACGGCACCGACGCGATGCACCTGACCCTGCTGCGGCGCACGGCCTGAGGGCCGCCGATACGCTGGCCCGGTGCACGCACTGATCAGTCCCAGCATCCTGTCCGCCGACTTCGCGAACCTCGAGCGCGACCTGCACCGGATCAGCCGGGCGGACTACGCGCACGTGGACGTGATGGACAACCACTTCGTGCCGAACCTCACCCTCGGCCTGCCGGTGGTGCGGCGGATCATCGAGGTGGCGCCGGTGCCGGTGGACGTGCACCTGATGATCGAGGACGCCGACCGGTGGGCCGTCGAGTACGCCCGGGCCGGCGCGGCCTCCGTGACCTTCCACGCCGAGGCCGCCCAGGCCGCCGTGCGGCTGGCCCGCGAGCTGCGGTCCGCCGGCGCCCGGGCGTCGATCGCCCTCCGGCCCGCCACCCCGGTCGAGCCGCTGCTGGACCTGCTGCCGGAGTTCGACATGGTGCTGGTGATGACCGTCGAGCCCGGGTTCGGCGGCCAGTCGTTCATCGAGGGCACGCTGCCCAAGGTCCGCCGGCTGCGCGCCGCGATCGACGAGCAGGGCGCCGGCACCTGGATCCAGGTGGACGGCGGCGTGTCGCGCAGCACCGTCGCGGCCGTCGCGGAGGCGGGGGCCAACGTGCTCGTCGCCGGGTCCGCGGTGTACGGCGCCGACGACCCGAACGCGGAGATCGACGCGCTGCGCGGGCTCGCGGACGAGGCGCTCGCCCGCCGCTGACGGCGCCGGCGGGGGAGCGGGGTCCGGTCGGGGGGCCGGGCCGGCGGTCCGGGCGGGAATGCCCCGTGTGGCATCATCGTTCGTCAGAGAACACACACGTGCTCCGGGGTCGGTGCAATTCCGAGCCGGCGGTGACAGTCCGCGACCCGCACGCGCCTCGGCGCGGGTGGTTGACCTGGTGGAACTCCAGGACCGACGGTGACAGTCCGGATGGGAGGAGACGTGGCGGTGCGCCCGGCGTGAGCCGGGGGCGCCGTGGTCGTCGTGCACCTGCGCGCCGCCCGCACCCCGGAGCCCGACGGGCCGAGGGACGGAGCAGGGCGTGAGCGGGACCACCGAGCGGGACGCGATGCGGCGCGCGCTCGACCTCGCGGCGCGCGGCCCCGGCCACGGCCCCAACCCCCGCGTCGGCTGCGTGCTGCTGGACCCCGACGGCACCGTCCTCGGCGAGGGCTGGCACCGCGGCGCGGGCACCCCGCACGCCGAGGTCGCCGCCCTCGCCGACGCCCGGGAGCGCGGGCACGACGTGCGCGGCGCGACCGCCGTCGTCACCCTCGAGCCGTGCGACCACACGGGTCGCACCGGCCCGTGCTCCGTCGCGCTGCTCACCGCCGGGGTCGCGCGGGTCGTCGTCGCCGTGCCCGACCCGAACCCCGTCGCGGGCGGTGGCGCGGCCCGGCTGCGCGCCGCCGGGGTCGACGTGGTCGTCGGCGTCGAGGAGGCGGCCGGGCGGGCGCTGCTGCGGCCGTGGCTGCGCGCCGTCGGCCGCGGGCGGCCCTTCGTCACCCTGAAGCTCGCCGGCACCCTGGACGGCCGCGTCGCCGCGCCCGACGGCTCCAGCCGGTGGATCACGTCCCCGGAGTCGCGGGCGCACGCGCACGCCCTGCGCGCCGAGGTCGACGCGCTCGTCGTCGGCACCGGCACCGCGCTGGCCGACGACCCCGCCCTCACGGCCCGCGCGGGTGACGGCACGCTCGCCGCGCACCAGCCGCTGCGCGTCGTCGTCGGCACCCGCGACCTGCCCGCCGGCGGCCGGCTCGCCGGGCCCGGCGGCGAGGTGCTGCACCTGCGCACCCACGACCCCCGGGAGGTGCTCGCCGCGCTGCACGCGCGGGAGGCCCGCCGGGTGCTCGTCGAGGGCGGTCCCACGCTCGCCGCCGCGTTCCTGCGCGCGGGCGTCGTGGACGAGGTGCACGCGTACGTGGCGCCCGTGCTGCTCGGCTCCGGCCGCGGCGCGGTCGCCGACCTGGGCGCGCGGTCGATCGGGGACGCGCTGCGGCTGCGCACCCGCGCCGTGCACCAGCTGGGCCCCGACGTGCTCGTCGAGGCCGACGTCGAGGAGGAGGACCGCTGATGTTCACCGGCATCGTGGAGGAGGTCGGCACCGTCGTCGCGCTGGAGCGCGCGCCCGGGGCCGGCGGGTCGGG
>JAPSIJ010000369.1 GCA_031178805.1 Cellulomonas sp.
AAGAAGTCGCGGCGCAAGCGCGGCGCCAAGGAGCCGGCCGCGGTCGCCGCCCCGGCCCCGGCCGTGCCGGTGCTGCCGGAGGCGCGCGAGGCGGTCAAGGCCACGCTCGCGACCATCGCGGCCGCGGCGGCGCACGCCCACGTGCACGACGACGAGGCGGGCCACGGGGCGGAGCAGCCCGCGGAGGCGGGGGAGCGGGCCGGGGACGTCGCGTCCGACGGCGCGGCGCCCGGCCTGGCTGTCGGGACCGAGGCCGTCGGGACCGAGGTCGTGGAGACCGAGGTCGTCGAGACGACGTCCGTGACGGTCGACGTCGACGTGACCGCTGAGGCGGCCCCCGCGGAGGACGGCGCGGCCGCCGAGGCGCCGGTGCTCGACGTGCTCGCCGCGCTCGGCGACCTCGCCGTGCGCGCCCCGGAGCCCGCGGCCGCTGCCGGCACCGGCTCCGAGCCCGAGCAGCAGCTCGAGCTCACCCCGGTCGATCCCGGTCTGTTCGAGCTGCCGCTCGACGACCGCGACGACCGGTCCTGACGCCGCACCCGCCGGTCCCCGCGCCCTCCGGCGCGGGGACCGCGGTGGGCGACGTCACGGCCGTGCGGCCCGGGGCTGGTTTGACCCCCGGCGCGCGGCTTGCGTATCCTTGAACGTCGGTGCGTTCTGACGGGGTCGGTGGTCGACATCGTCCGGTCGGGAAGCACCGTTCGCGTGCCGCCCTCGCGGCGCCGACGATCCCGAGCTCCGCGGCCACCGCGGTGGCGCGCCGGGACGTGGCCCGAGGGGGCACGCCCCGGAACCTGTAGTTCGACGAGCAGAGATGAGCAGCAACGTGGTGTACGCGATCGTGAAGGCCGGCGGCCGTCAGGAGAAGGTCGCCGTCGGCGACGTCGTCGTCGTTGACCGCATCGCGGCGGCGGCCGGTGCGACGGTCGAGCTCCCCGCGCTCCTGCTCGTCGACGGCACCGCCGTGACGTCGGACGCCGCGGCGCTCGCCAAGGTCAAGGTCACCGCCGAGGTCGTCCAGGCCGAGAAGGGCCCGAAGATCGACATCCTGCGGTACAAGAACAAGACGGGCTACCGCCGTCGTCAGGGCCACCGCTCGCGGCTGACCCGCCTCAAGGTCACCGGCATCCAGTGACCGCCACGGGCCACTCGGCCCGTGACCTCGACCCCGTAGACAGCACCGCAGGAAAGCAGGCCTGAGATGGCACACAAGAAGGGCGCGAGCTCCTCGCGCAACGGTCGGGACTCGAACGCCCAGCGCCTGGGTGTCAAGCGCTTCGGCGGCCAGGTCGTCAACGCCGGCGAGATCATCGTCCGCCAGCGCGGCACGCACTTCCACCCCGGCGTGAACGTCGGCCGTGGCGGCGACGACACGCTGTTCGCCCTCACCGCCGGTGCGGTGCAGTTCGGCACCCGTCGTGGCCGCAAGGTCATCGACATCGTCGCGGCGGGCTGACCCAGCAGCGACCACGCAGTCGGCCGGAGGGGCGTACCGCACGAGCGGTGCGCCCCTTCGCCGTGCAACCGTGAGACGTCCGTCCGGACGGCTCGCAGCGGCGCCCCCGGGTGCCGGGCGGTCACCAGCCGGTGACCGCGGAACCGTCTCCCGGACGGTGGAGGAGGGAAGGTCATGGCCGCGTTCGTCGATCGCGTGGTGCTGCACGCCAGCGGAGGGGACGGCGGCCACGGCTGCGCCTCGATCCACCGCGAGAAGTTCAAGCCGCTCGCCGGCCCCGACGGGGGCAACGGCGGCAACGGCGGCAGCGTGATCCTCGTGGTCGACCCCCAGGTCACCACGCTGCTGGACTACCACCACGCGCCGCACCGGCACGCGCCGTCCGGCACCCAGGGCATGGGCGACCACCGCCAGGGCTCCACGGGCCAGGACCTGGTCCTGCCCGTGCCCGACGGCACCGTCGTGAAGTCGCCCGAGGGCGAGGTGCTCGCCGACCTGGTGGGCGCCGGCGCGCAGTACGTCGTCGCCCAGGGCGGCCACGGCGGCCTCGGCAACGCCGCGCTGTCCTCGCCGCGCCGCAAGGCCCCCGGCTTCGCGCTGCTCGGCGAGCCCGGCGACGCGCGCGACGTCGTGCTGGAGCTCAAGACCATCGCGGACGTGGCGCTGGTCGGCTTCCCGAGCGCCGGCAAGTCCAGCCTGGTCGCCGCGGTGTCCGCCGCCCGGCCGAAGATCGCCGACTACCCGTTCACCACGCTGGTGCCGAACCTCGGCGTCGTGCAGGCCGGCGACGCCCGGTACACGGTCGCCGACGTGCCGGGTCTCATCCCGGGCGCGAGCGAGGGCAAGGGCCTCGGCCTGGAGTTCCTCCGGCACGTCGAGCGCTGCGCCGTCCTCGTGCACGTGCTGGACTGCGCCACGCTCGAGCCCGGCCGCGACCCGCTCAGCGACCTCGAGGTCATCGAGGCCGAGCTGGCGGCGTACGCGGGCGACGTCGGCATCGAGGGCGGCCGGGTGCCGCTGAACGAGCGGCCGCGCCTGGTCGTGCTGAACAAGATCGACGTCCCCGAGGCGCGCGAGCTCGCCGACCTGGTCCGCCCGGACCTGGAGGCGCGCGGCCTGCGCGTGTTCGAGGTCTCGACCGCCAGCCACGAGGGCCTGCGGCCGCTGACCTTCGCGCTCGCCGAGATCGTCGAGACCGCCCGCCGCGAGGCGCCGGAGCCCGAGGCGACCCGCGTGGTGCTGCGGCCCAAGGCCGTCGACGAGGCCGGGTTCACCGTGACCCGCCGGGTCGAGGGCGACCACGAGTACTTCCAGGTCCGCGGCACCAAGCCGGAGCGCTGGGTCCGCCAGACGGACTTCACCAACGACGAGGCCGTCGGCTACCTCGCCGACCGGCTCGCCCGGCTCGGCGTCGAGGAGAAGCTCCTGGCCGCCGGCGCCGTCGCGGGCGCCGAGGTGGTCATCGGCGACGGCCCGACCGCCGTGGTGTTCGACTGGGAGCCCACGCTGCTCACCGGCTCCGAGCTGCTCGGCGGCCCCCGCGGCACCGACCAGCGCATCGAGGAGCGCGCCCGCCCCACCCGCGGGCAGAAGCGCCAGGAGTACAAGGAGCGGATGGACGCCAAGGCCGAGGCCCGCGCCGAGCTCTGGACCGAGCGCGAGGCCGGCCTCTGGCGCGAGGACTGACCCGCGCGCGTCCGCGCG
>JAPSIJ010000370.1 GCA_031178805.1 Cellulomonas sp.
GCGATCAGCACGACGTCGGGCGTGCCGCTCGAGGCCTCGAGCAGCACGTACGCGCCGCGGGCCACGCCCTCGGCCGACGCGAAGCCGTCCTCGCCGCGCGGGAACGTCGGGACGTTCTGCCGCGTCAGGACGAGCGCGACGGGACCGTCGGTGCGCTCGAGCGACGCCTTCCACGCCTGCGCGGTCTCGTTGGCGTCCGCGGGGCGGACGACGGCGAGGCCGGGGATGGCGCGCACGGCCGTGAGGTGCTCGACCGGCTGGTGCGTCGGGCCGTCCTCGCCGAGGCCGATGGAGTCGTGCGTCCACACGTACGTGACGTTGACGCCCATGAGCGCCGCGAGGCGCACGGACCCGCGCATGTAGTCGGAGAACGTGAAGAACGTGCCGCCGTACGGCCGCGTGAGGCCGTGCAGGCGGATGCCCGACAGGATCGCGCCCATCGCGTGCTCGCGGATGCCGAAGTGCAGCGTGCGGCCGTACTGGTCGCCGGCGAACTCGTGCGTCGAGCGCTTGGCGGGGATGAAGGACGGCTCGCCCTTCATCGTCGTGTTGTTGGAGCCGGCGAGGTCGGCCGAGCCGCCCCACAGCTCGGGCAGCACCGGCGCGAGCGCGGACAGGACCGCGCCCGAGGCGGCACGCGTCGCGACGGCCTTGCCCGCCGGGAACGTCGGCAGGGCGTCGGCCCAGCCCTCCGGCAGCTCGTCGGCGCGCAGGCGGTCGAGCAGCGCCTTCCGCTCGGGGTTCGCCGCGGCCCACGCGTCGAACTTCTCCTGCCAGCCGGCGCGCTCCTGCTTCGCCCGGTCGGCGAGTGCGCGCGTGTGGGCGATGACCTCGGGGTCGACGTCGAAGGACTTCTCGGGGTCGAAGCCGAGCAGCTCCTTCAGGCCCCGCACGGCGTCGCCGCCGAGCTTGGAGCCGTGCGAGGAGTGGTCGTCCGTCTTGCCCGGCGTCGGCCACGCGATGAGCGTGCGGACGCGGATGAAGGACGGCTTGTCCGTGACGGCCTTGGCGGCCTCGATCGCGGCGTGCAGCGCGTCGACGTCCTCGCGGTACTCGCCGCCCGCCGTCCAGTCCACCGACTGCACGTGCCAGCCGTACGCCTCGTAGCGCCCGACGACGTCCTCGGTGAACGCGATCTCGGTGTCGCCCTCGATCGAGATGTGGTTGTCGTCCCACAGCACCACGAGGTTGCCGAGCTCCTGCGTGCCGGCGATCGAGCTCGCCTCGCTCGTCACGCCCTCCTGCAGGTCGCCGTCCGACGCGATCACGTACACGTGGTGGTCGAACGGGCTCTCGCCCGGCGCCGCGTCGGGGTCGAGGAGACCGCGCTCGCGGCGGGCCGCCATGGCGAGGCCGACGGCCGACGCGAGGCCCTGCCCGAGCGGGCCGGTGGTGATCTCGACGCCCGCCGTGTGGCGGTACTCGGGGTGGCCCGGCGTCTTGGAGCCCCACGTGCGCAGCGCGGCGAGGTCCTCGAGCTCGAGGCCGAAGCCGCCGAGGTAGAGCTGGATGTACTGCGTCAGGCTGGAGTGCCCGGCGGACAGGACGAACCTGTCCCGGCCCAGCCAGTGGGGGTCGGTCGGGTCGTGCCGCAGGACGTCGTGGTAGAGCAGGTACGCCACGGGGGCGAGGCTGATCGCCGTGCCCGGGTGGCCGTTGCCGACCTTCTCCACCGCGTCGGCGGCGAGGACACGCACGGTGTCCACCGCACGCAGGTCCAGATCCGACCAGCCCACGGTCGAGGCCAGGGGAGCCTTCGCGTTCACCACACCTCATTCCCGCCCCGCGCGAGCGGGACGTCGCTGTCGAGCGTGCCCCGGGCGCCGGCCAGGTGGGCCACGTCCCGGGGTGCGGCCCGTCACGTCGTCGGACGGGCTCGTGCCCGTCGAGCCTATAGCGGACCGCGTGGCCCGCGCGCTGGGGGTCCATCTCGTGGGAAAGCGCATTCCGGCCGTGGGTGACGCCGCGTGCGACGCATGTCACGCCCGTCGCGGGGGACCCGTTCGTGGCACGTCGCCCGTGTCGTAGCGGCGGGGCCGTAGCATGGCGGTGACCGTGCCCGCCCGCTCATGAACGGACACCCCTGCGCGTGCGCCCCTCCAGCCCGTCCCTCGACGCGAGCCCCGTCGTCGCCCCCGCCGGGCACGCCGGAGCCGCCGAGCGGGTGCCGGCCGGGGGCGAGGCGGGTGCGCCCTTGGCGCTCGGGACGGACAGGACCGGTGGCGACGCGCCGCGGACCGTCGGCGGCCCGCCCCCGCGCGGGGCGCTGGCCCGGTTCCGCTGGACGGTCGGGCCGTACGTCGCGCTGACGAAGCCCCGCGTGATCGAGCTGCTGCTCGTCACGACCATCCCCACGATGTTCCTCGCGGCCGGCGGCTTCCCGCCCCTCGGCCTCGTCGTGGCGACGCTCGTCGGCGGGGCAGGGGCCGCGGGCGCGGCGAACACGCTCAACCAGTACCTGGACCGCGACATCGACGCCGTGATGAACCGCACGCGCCGGCGCCCGATCGTCACCGGCCGGGCCACACCCCGCGCCGCGCTGGTCTTCGGCGCCGTCCTCGGCGTCGTGTCGCTCGCCTGGCTGTGGCTCGCGGTGAACCCCGCGTCCGCGCTGTTCACGGGGGCGGCCATCGCGATCTACGTGGTCGGCTACACGATGATCCTCAAGCGCCGCACCCCGCAGAACATCGTGTGGGGCGGTGCTGCCGGCTGCATGCCCGTCGTCATCGGCTGGTCCGCCGTCACGGGTGGCGTCTCCTGGTCGGCCCTGCTGCTGTTCGGCGTCGTGTTCTTCTGGACGCCCCCGCACTACTGGCCCCTGTCGATGAAGTTCCGGCGGGACTACGCCGCCGCCGGCGTCCCCATGCTGCCCGTGGTGGCGGCCGACACGCGCGTGGCGCGGGAGATGATCGCGTACACCCTCGCGATGATCGCCTGCTCGCTGCTGCTCGTGCCGGTCGCGGGCATGACCTGGGTCTACGCCGTCGTCGCGGCCGCGCTCGGCGCGTGGTTCCTCTGGTCGTGCGTCACGCTCCTGCGGCGCGCGCAGGACCCGCAGCGCGGTCCGCTCAAGGCGATGTCGGTGTTCCACGGCTCGATCACGTACCTGACGCTGCTGTCGGTCGCGATCGCCGTGGACGTCTTCCTCCCGCTGTGATC
>JAPSIJ010000371.1 GCA_031178805.1 Cellulomonas sp.
CCGCCGCCGACCTGGTCCCCGCCCCGGCCGGGGTGCGCGCGCAGGCGCTGCGCCGCGACGGCGGCCTGGTCGACGACTTCCTGGTGCAGACCGCCGGGCGGCAGGTGCACGTGCTCAACGCCCCGTCTCCCGCGGCGACCGCGTCGCTGGAGATCGCGCGGCACATCGTGCAGCAGCTCGACGCCGCGGTGCCGGCGGCGCGGGCGGCCTGAGCCGCGGCGGGCGCGGCGCACGGGGGGCGCGCCGCGTCCGCCGCGGCGAACCCGTGCCCTACCGGGCGGCCTCGTGCCGGCGCTCGCCGGCCGTGCCGGTCGCGGGCGCGGGCACGCCGGCGACCGCACCGCCCGCGCCGTCCGCACCGGCCACGCCGTCCCGGCGGGCCGCCGGCGGCGCCGCCGCGACCACCACCGGCTCGGGGACCTCCACCCGGCCGAAGGCGTAGCCCACGCCCCAGCCGAGGTCCCAGCACCAGGCGCCGAGCTCGCCGAGGGAGCGCACCCGCGCGAGCCCGCCGAGGGTGGCCGCCGCGCGGCGCACCGCCCGCGCCGGGCCGGGCCGGTGCACCTCCAGCGCGGACCGGGTCAGCGTGGCCCCCGCCACCGCGGCGCCGCCGAGGGCCGCGCCCCCGGCGAGCACCCCGGCGGCCGCGGCCGCCGACTCGGACAGCACCGCTCCCGTCAGCGCCGCGCCGGTCAGCGCGGCCCCGGTCAGCCCGCGGCGCGACGACGCGTCGGCGTCCGGGCACGGCGGCACCGGCCCGGGCAGCGCATCGGCGGCGGCGCCGGCGACGGCGGGACGCTCGGCGGCCACGGCCCGCAGCCGCGCCTCCTGCTCCCGGTAGCGCAGGGCCAGCCACTTCTCGCCCGTGCCGTAGTCGTGCCCCTGCCGGGCGGCCTTCCGCAGGCTGCCGCGCAGCCGCACGTGCACCACCGCGCCCGGCAGCCACACCAGCGGCACCCCGGCGAGCTGCACCCGCCAGCACAGGTCGGTGTCCTCCAGGAACCGGCACCGGGGGTCGAACCCGCCGACCGCCCGGAACACGTCCGCGCGGACGCCCATGTTGCCCGCGCCGGCGGCGTACAGGCCGGGCAGGTGGCCCGACTCCTGCAGGCCGTCCTGCTGCGGCAGCGTGCGCGAGCGCAGCACCGCCGGCCGGTTCAGCCGCTCGCCCTCGAACCGCCCGGCGACGAACGCGTGCTCGCGCAGCCCGTCCCGCACCGCCGCGAGCCAGCCGTCCGCCACCACGTCGTCGGCGTCGCAGAACGCGATCAGCGGCCCCCGCGCGGCGGCGACCCCGACGTTCCGGGCGGCGCCGGCGCCGGGCACGGCCGACGCGTCGACCACGCGCAGCCGCAGGCGGTCGGCGTAGGACCGGGCGAGCGCCACCGTGCCGTCGGTGGAGCCGTTGTCCGCGACGACGACCTCCCACGCGAACGGCACCCGCTGCGCCACCAGGGCGTCCAGCTGCTCGGCCAGGGTGGCCTCCGCCTGCCGCGCGGCGATCACCACGCTCAGCTCCACCCCGGGGGCACGGGTGCCGCCGGGGTCCCGCAGGGCGCTCACCGTCGTGCCTGTCGTGCGCTCATGCCATCAGCTCCCGGATCACCGTCCGCACCCGCGGGTACCGGGCCAGCAGCCCACCCACGGTGTCGAACGACCAGCCCTCCGCCAGGAGGGGGTCGACGAGACCGGCCGACACGGCGGCGCGGTCGAAGCGCGGCAGCTCCTCGCCGGGCCCGAGGGCGTCGGCGCGGGTGTCGTGCAGCAGGAGGATCCCGCCCGGGTGCACCGAGCGGCGGGCGCGGGCCGTGACGGCCTCCTCCGTGTCGTGCGTCCAGTCCGCCGCCCAGCCGGACCAGATCACCACCTCCAGCCCGAGCGCCCGCCAGCCGCGCAGCGACCGCGGCGTGTGCACGCCGTAGGGCGGCCGGAACAGGGTCACCGGCACCCCGCCGACGGCCTCCACCCGGCGCCGGGCGTCCGCCACGACGGCGACCGCCTCCCGGTCGGTCAGCGTGCTCAGGCGGGTGTGGTCGGCGCCGTGCAGCGCCAGCTCGTGGCCCTCGGCGACCAGCCGGCGCACCAGGTCGGGGTGCGCCTCGGCGGCGTCGGCGAGGACGAAGAACGTGGCGCGCAGGCCGCGGTCGGCGAGCAGGTCCAGCAGGGCGGGCGTGTGCGCGGGGTCCGGGCCGTCGTCGTAGGTCAGCGCCAGCACCGGGTCGGGCGTCTCGACGCACATCGTCACGCTGAACGGGCGCAGCAGCGGCGCCGCGGCGGTGACCAGCGCGCGCCGGCGCACCGGCCGCGGGGCGGGGGCGCCGAAGTCGCCGAGGTCGCGGCGCAGCACGTGCACCTCGCGCGCCGGGCCGCGGGTCGCGGCCGGTGGGGCGGTGCCGGTCCGGGCCGGGACGTGCTGGGCGGCCATGCGTTCTCCCTCGGTGCTCGGGCGGCCGGCGCAGGTCCGCCCGCCGGGGCAAGTGTGCTCGCCCGACGGGGCGGGGACTGTCCGTTTTGCCGCTTTTCACCCGATTGACCGATCGGGGCGCCGTCGGTGCCGCCGCGCAGCCCGCGCAGCGCCTGCCGACCGCCCCGCCGGGCGCCGCACGGGGGACGCCGCCCACCCGTCCGGGGGACGCCGCTGCGCCGTCCGGGCGCGCGAGACCGGCCCGACTTCTGCGCGTTCGGGCGGTATGTCCGGTTTTCACCCGTTAGTACCTGTCTGGCCGGATATGCCCGGACTAGCCTCAGCAGCAGGCCGCGAGCGCGGCGACCCCCACACCCCCTCTTGAGGAGGAGCCATGACCGCAGGCGACCTGACGCCCGCCGACATCCCGGTGGTGATCCTGTGCGGCGGCATGGGGACGCGCCTCCGCGAGGCCAGCGAGAAGCTGCCGAAGCCGCTGGTCGACATCGGCGGCCGGCCCATCCTCTGGCACATCATGAAGACGTACAGCGAGCACGGCTTCCGCCGGTTCGTGCTGGCGCTGGGCTACAAGAGCGACCTGATCAAGCAGTACTTCCTGGACTACCGGCACCTCACCAGCGACTTCACGCTGCACCTGGGCGCCGACGACGAACCCGTCTTCCACGGCACCGCCGCCAAGGAGGACTGGGAGATCACGTTCGTCGAGACCGGCCTGACCACGGCCACCGC
>JAPSIJ010000372.1 GCA_031178805.1 Cellulomonas sp.
ACCGGCACCTCACCAGCGACTTCACGCTGCACCTGGGCGCCGACGACGAACCCGTCTTCCACGGCACCGCCGCCAAGGAGGACTGGGAGATCACGTTCGTCGAGACCGGCCTGACCACGGCCACCGCCGCGCGCATCCGCCGGGTCGCCGACCACCTGGACGCCGACCGGTTCGCGCTGACCTACGGCGACGGCATCGGCGACGTGGACATCACCGCGGCGCTGCGGCACCACGTCGAGGCCGGCCTGCTCGGCACGCTCACCGGCGTGCACCCCTCCAGCCGGTACGGCGAGATGCGGGTCGAGGGCGACACCGTCGTGGAGTTCAACGAGAAGCCGACCCTGGCCGACGGCTGGGTCAACGGCGGCTTCTTCGTGTTCGAGCGCGCGTTCGTCGAGAAGTACCTCGACGACGACCCGGCGGTGATGCTCGAGAGCGCGCCGCTGCAGCAGCTCGCCCGCGACCGGCAGCTGTCGGTCTACGAGCACGAGGGCTTCTGGATGGGCATGGACACGTTCCGTGACTGGACGGAGCTGAACGGACTGTGGGACGCAGGGCGCGCCCCCTGGAAGATCTGGGAGGACTGAGCGCGTGCGCATCCTGGTCACCGGCACCGAGGGCTACCTCGGCAGCCTGCTCGCACCGACGCTGCTGGGCCGCGGCGACGAGGTCACGGGCCTCGACACCGGCTACTACAAGAACGGCTGGCTCTACCACGGCGTCACCGAGACGCCGCACACGCTGGTCAAGGACATCCGGCACGTCACGCCGGACGACCTGACCGGCTACGACGCCGTCGTGCACATGGCCGAGCTGTCGAACGACCCCATCGGGGACCGGATCGGCGACGTCACGTACGACATCAACCACCACGGGTCCGTGGCGCTGGCGGCCGCGGCCAAGCAGGCCGGCGTCTCCCGGTTCGTCTACATGTCCTCGTGCAGCGTCTACGGCGTCGCCGACGGCACCGTCGACGAGACCAGCCCGACCGACCCGCAGACCGCGTACGCCCGGTGCAAGGCCCTGGTCGAGCGCGACGTCACCGCGCTGGCGGACGACGAGTTCTCCCCCACCTTCCTGCGCAACGCGACGGCGTTCGGCGCCTCGCCGCGCCAGCGGTTCGACATCGTGCTGAACAACCTCGCCGGCCTGGCGTGGACGACGCACCGGATCGCGATGACCTCCGACGGCACCCCGTGGCGCCCGCTCGTGCACGGCCTGGACATCGCGAAGGCGATCCGCGCGGTGCTCGACGCCGACCGCGAGCGCGTGCACAACCAGGTGCTGAACGTCGGCGCGGACAGCAACAACTACACGGTCCGCGAGATCGCCGAGACCGTCGGCGCCGAGTTCCCGGGCTGCGAGGTCTCGTTCGGCGAGCCCAGCGCGGACAACCGGTCCTACCGGGTGTCGTTCGCCAAGATCCGCGAGGTGCTCCCCGGCTTCGAGACCGACTGGGACGCCGCCGCCGGCGCCGCGCAGCTGCACCGGGTGTTCGAGCAGATCGACCTGGACGCCGAGACCTTCACCGGGCGCGGGCACACCCGCCTGGCGCAGATCGAGCACCTGCTGAAGACCGGCCAGGTGGACCCGCAGCTGTTCTGGACGGTGGCCCCGTGAAGTACACCCCGACCGCCGTCGACGGCGTGATGGTCGTCGACCTGGAGGAGCGCGGCGACGACCGCGGCTTCTTCGCCCGCACCTTCGACACCACGGAGTTCGCGGCCCACGGCCTCGACACCACCGTCGCCCAGTGCAACCTGTCGTACAACCACGTCGCGGGCACCCTGCGCGGCCTGCACCGCCAGGTGCCGCCGTACGCGGAGGGCAAGCTCGTGCGCTGCACCGCCGGCGCGATCGTGGACGTGGCCGTGGACGTCCGCCCGGACTCCCCGACCTACGGCGAGCACGTGATGGTCGAGCTGTCGGCCGCGAACCGGCGGGCGCTGTTCATCCCGCCCTACGTGGCGCACGGCTACCAGACGCTCACCGACGGCGCCGAGGTGATCTACCAGGTCAGCGGCCCGTACGCCCCCGAGGGCGAGCAGGGCTTCCGGTACGACGACGCGGCGTTCGGCATCACCTGGCCGGTCCCGGTCACCGTGATCTCCGAGAAGGACCGCTCCTGGCCCCTGGTCGAGGCGGCCCCCGCCGCGGAGGTCGCGCCGTGATCGTCGTCGACTCGCTGCTCAGGGCCCGCCAGGCCGACGGCCGCCCGATCCGGGTCGCGCTGGTCGGCGCCGGGTTCATGGGCCGCGGCCTGGTCAACCAGATCGTCAACTCCGTGCCCGGCATGGACGTCGTCGCGATCGTCGCCCGCAAGCCGGAGCAGGGCGTGCGCGCCTACACCGAGGCCGGGCTGACCGGCGTCGTCGAGGTGGACTCCCCCGCCGCGCTGGCGCGGGCCGCCGCCGCCGGGACGCCCGCCGTCACCCCGGACTACCGGGTGGCGGTAGCGTCCGACGCCGTGGACGTGGTGGTCGACGTGACCGGCGCCGTCGAGTTCGGCGCGCACGTGGCGCTCGCCTGCTTCGAGCACGGCAAGCACCTCGTGCTGATGAACGCCGAGGTCGACGCCACCGTCGGCCCGGAGCTCGCGCGGCTCGCCGACAAGGCCGGCGTCGTCTACACCGGCTGCGACGGGGACCAGCCCGGCGTGCAGATGAACCTGCACCGGTTCGTCACCGGCCTCGGCCTGACCCCGCTGGTCGCCGGCAACATCAAGGGCCTGCAGGACGAGTACCGCACCCCCACCACGCAGAAGGCGTTCGCCGAGCGCTGGGGGCAGGACCCGCACATGGTCACGTCGTTCGCCGACGGCACCAAGGTGTCGGTCGAGCAGGCGCTGGTGGCCAACGCGACCGGCATGTCCGTGCACCGCCGCGGGATGCTGGGCATGGACCACGACGGGCACGTCGACGAGCTCACGGGCCGGTACGACGTGGACGAGCTGCGGGCCCTCGGCGGCGCGGTGGACTACGTGGTCGGGGCGAAGCCCGGGCCCGGCGTGTACATCCTCGCCACGCACGACGACCCGAAGCAGCGGCACTACCTGGAGCTCTACAAGCTGGGCACCGGGCCGCTCTACTCGTTCTACCAGCCGTACCACCTGTGCCACTTCGAGGTGCCGACGACGATCGCCCGGGCCGCG
>JAPSIJ010000373.1 GCA_031178805.1 Cellulomonas sp.
GCCCGCCGCGGGCGAGGAACTTGATCCCGTTGTCCGGCATCGGGTTGTGCGACGCGGACAGCACCACGCCGAGGTCGACGTCCAGCGCGCCGGTCAGGTGCGCGACGGCCGGCGTCGGCAGCACGCCGACGTTCAGCACGTCCACGCCGGCGCTCGCCAGGCCGGCCGCCACGGCGGCCGACAGGAACTCGCCCGAGGCGCGGGGGTCGCGGCCGACCACGGCGCGCGGCCGGTGCCCCGCGAACTCGCCGCGCTGGCCCAGCACGTGCGCCGCCGCGACGGACAGGTCGAGCGCGACCTCCGCCGTGACGTCCCGGTTGGCCAGGCCACGCACCCCGTCGGTGCCGAACAGTCGTCCCATCGAGGACCCCCTCGTCGTCGGCCGCGGCTGCGGCCCCCAGCATCCTGCCAGTGCGGGCGCCGTCGGTGGCGCCGGACGGGCCCGCGAGCGGGCACCGGAACGGCCGATGGCCCCGGGGGTCGGACCCCCGGGGCCATCGGCCGTCGTCGCTGACCCGCGGGTCAGCGCTTGGAGTACTGCGGGGCCTTGCGGGCCTTCTTGAGACCGGCCTTCTTGCGCTCGACGACGCGGGCGTCGCGGGTCAGGAAGCCGGCCTTCTTCAGCGTCGCACGGTTGTGCTCGGCGTCGATGGCGTTCAGCGCGCGGGCGATGCCCAGGCGCAGCGCACCGGCCTGGCCGGTCACGCCGCCGCCGCTGATGCGGGCGATGACGTCGAAGCGACCCTCGACGTCCACCAGCTTCAGCGGGGAGTTGACGAGCTGCTGGTGCACCTTGTTCGGGAAGTAGTCCTCGAGGGTGCGGCCGTTGATCTTCCACTGGCCGGTGCCGGGCACCAGGCGCACGCGGGCGATCGCCTCCTTGCGGCGGCCCAGGGCCTGGCCCGGAGCCGTCAGGCTCTGGCCCCGGCCCGCCGGCGCGGCGGTCTCGGAGGTGTAGCTGCTGGGCGTCTCGCCGCCCTCGAGGTCGATGTCGACCGTGGTCTCGGCCATGTGTCTCGCGTCCTGTTCCGGTGTGCTCGAGGGCGTCAGCCCTGCGCGACCTGGGTGATCTCGAAGGGCTTCGGCTGCTGGGCGGCGTGCGGGTGCTCGGCACCGGCGTAGACCTTGAGCTTGGAGAGCTGCTGGCGGGCCAGCGAGGTCTTGGGGAGCATGCCACGCACGGCCTTCTCGATCGCACGCTCGGGGTGCTTGTCGAGCAGGTCGGTGTACGTGGTCGCCCGCAGGCCGCCCGGGTAGCCCGAGTGGCGGTAGGCGAGCTTGGTCTCCCGCTTGTTGCCGGTCAGCGCGACCTTCTCCGCGTTGATGACGATGACGAAGTCGCCGCCGTCCACGTGGGGGGCGAAGGTCGCCTTGTGCTTGCCGCGCAGCAGGGTCGCCACGTGGGTGGCCAGACGGCCCAGGACGACGTCGGTCGCGTCGATGACGTACCAGTTCCGCTGGACGTCGCCGGGCTTCGGGGTGTACGTGCGCACGGTCGTTGCCTTCTCGTTGTCTCTGACTGTGTCCACGGCAATCCCGTAGAAGCCGGGGTCAGCCGATGAGTACCGTCGGTGCGTCGTCCCTGGACCGGTGAATGGGAACGCACCGGTCGACACGGACTCAACGCACAACGACTCACCAGGGTAGCCGCCGCCCCCGTGCCCGGTCAAAACCCGCCGGACCCGGGGCGCTGCGACGTCGGTCACCCGGGTCAGCGCGCCCGGGCCACCCGCCCCGCGTCCCACACCGGCTCCGGCGTCTCCACCACGGCCCCGTCCTCGCCGAACACGAGGAACCGGTCGAACCCGCGGGCGAACCACCGGTCGTGGGTCACGGCGAGCACCGTGCCCTCGAACGCCGCCAGGCCCGCCTCCAGCGCCTCCGCGGAGTGCAGGTCGAGGTTGTCCGTCGGCTCGTCGAGCAGCAGCAGGGTCGCCCCGCCGAGCTCGAGCAGCAGGATGTGGAACCGCGCCTGCTGCCCGCCGGACAGCGTCTCGTACCGCTGCTCCGCCGACGCCACGAGCTCGTAGCGGTCCAGCGCCTTGCTCGCGGGCTCGCGCCCCATGCCGGGGCGGCGGCCCTCGCCGCGGTGCAGGATCTCCAGCAGCGTCCGGCCGGCGAACGCCGCGTCCTGGGCGTGCTGCCGGTTCTGCGCGAAGAACCCGGGCACGACGCGGGAGCCGAGCCGGGCCACGCCGGCGTGCCGCACGGGGTCGATCGGCAGCTCGTCGTCGGCCGGCGCCTGCTCGGGCTGCGGGTCGGAGCCGCCCGCCGCGAGCAGCCGCAGGAAGTGCGACTTGCCGGACCCGTTCGAGCCCAGCACGGCCACGCGCTCGCCGAACCACACCTCGAGGTCGAACGGCCGCATCAGCCCCGTCAGCTCCAGGCCCTCGGCGACGACCGCGCGCTTGGCGGTCCGCCCGCCGCGCAGCCGCACCCGGACGTCCTGGTCGTGCGCGACGACCTCCGGCGGGCCGGCCTCCTCGAACTTCCGCAGCCGGGTCTGGGCCGCCTGGTACCGGGACGCCAGGCCGTCGTTGAACGCCGCCTTCGTCTTGAGGGTGTTCACCAGCGTGATGAGCTTGGCGTGCTCCTCGTCCCAGCGGCGGGCCAGCTCGGCCAGCCGCTCGCGGCGCGCCTCCCGGGCCTCCGTGTACGTGGTGAACGTGCCGCCGTGCACCCAGATGGTCGCCCCGGTGCGGGCGGGCTCCAGGGTGGCGACGTGCGTGGGCACCCGGGACAGCAGCTCGCGGTCGTGGCTGACCAGCAGCACCGTCTTCGGGCTGGCGAGCAGCTTGGCCTCCAGCCAGCGCTTGGTCGGCACGTCGAGGGCGTTGTCCGGCTCGTCGAGCAGCAGCACCTCCTGCGGGCCGCGCAGCAGCGCCTCCAGCACCAGCCGCTTCTGCTCGCCGCCGGACAGGGTGCGCACGCTGCGGTGCTGCGCCCGGTCGAACGGGATCGACAGCACCGCGTCGGTGACCCGGTCCCAGTCCGCCTCGACCTCGTAGCCGCCGACGTCCGCCCAGTCCGCGAGCGCCTGGGCGTACCGCATCTGGGTCGGCTCGTCGTCGACCTCCATCATCAGCAGCTCCGCGGCGGTGAGCTCGCGCGCCGCGGCGCCCACGGCGCCCGGGGTGAGCGACGCCAGCA
>JAPSIJ010000374.1 GCA_031178805.1 Cellulomonas sp.
CTCCTCGTCGGTGCCCACGACGAGGTCGCGGAGGCCGTCCGCACGCAGCTGGTCGAGGGTCCGCGGGTCGCCGCAGGCGCGGGCGGCGCGGGCGGCGTGGTCGAGGACGCCGTCGACCCGGGTGGCGTCCTCGGCGGGCAGCAGCAGCCGCAGGGAGGCCATCCCGTCGGGCTCGACGCGCGGCCGCGTGACGTGCCGGCGGGTGCGGGCGTGCTCGTGGCGTTCGACGGCGTCCGCCGGGTCGACCGCCAGCAGGGCTTCCTCGACGTCGCGCCGCAGCCGGCTCACAGGGCGCTCGGGTGCCGTCGGGAGGACGCGGTCCTCCACGAGCGCGGTGAGCTGGGGCGGCAGGTCCCACAGCCGGTCGACGAGGACGCGGGCCTTGCGGGCGTCGATCCGGCCGTCGGAGAGCGCGGCGCCGGTGGCGTGCAGGTGGCCCTCGAACGCCAGCCCCTCGCGCACGAGGCCGTTCGTCGTCCAGCGCGACGACCCCAGGCGGAAGGCGAGCTCGTCGCCCGCGACCGACCGCTGCGCCGGCGCGGGCCCCGGGGCGGTGTCCCAGGACGGCTCCATCTCGGGCCGGGCGGCGAGGGCGGCGGCGAGCCGGGCGGTCCGGGCATGGGCCGCGGCCTCCACGCGCGCGGCGGCGGCGACGGCCTCGACCACGCCGGCGGACGTCAGGGCGTCGGGGTCGAGCCGGTCCAGCCACGCACCGAGCTCCGGCCCGGCGACCGCCGCGGCGAGCAGCTCGACCTCCCGGACCCGCTCGGCGTGGGCGCGCTCGCGCGACCCCTCGGGGGCAGCGGCCACGGCGTCGGTCCAGTGCCGGGGCGCGTCCGCGGGGAGCGGGAGCGTCGACCAGTCGGGCTCGGCGCGACCCGGGCTGACGGCGCCCCGGTCGACGGCACCGTGCGCAGCGAGGGTGGCCGCGGCGAGCGGCTCCTCGGGGTGTCTGCGCAGGTCATCGGGCATGCCACGAACCTAGGGCACGCCACCGACATCCCCGGGGGGCGAGACCGCCGCCCTGGGGACGAGGCGCGCGGGGGCGGGTTGTGGACGGCTCGACGCCCGCCCGTGGACCGCGCGGGGGTCAGCGGCGCCGGTAGCGGAGCTGCAACAGCTCGGCGCCGCCGATCTCCTGGGTGCGCTCCGTGCCGTCCGGCTGGAACCCGTGCCGCCGGTAGAAGTGCCGCGCCCGCTCGTTGTCGGCGAACACCCACAGCGTCACGGGGACCCGCGGGGGCACGTCCTCCAGCGCGGACCGCAGCAGGTCGCGCGCGGCGCCCGAGCCCCACATGCCGGGCTCGACGTAGATCGCGTAGACCTGGAGGGTGCCGGGGTCGGCGTCCTCGTCCAGCGAGGGACCGAGGGAGGCGAACCCGAGGACGTCGTCGCCGGCGGTGGCGACCCACACCCGGACCCGGCTGCCGGGCGCGAGGTCGCGCCGCCACACCGCAGCCCGCTGCTCGACGTCGAGCGCCGCCAGGTACGACTCGGGGACGATGCCGGCGTAGGCCTGCTGCCAGGTCTCGACGTGGACCCGCGCGATGCCGGCCGCGTCCTGCGGACCAGCAGGTCGGACCGTGTGCTCGCGGCGCTGCTCGCTCATGCGCTCAGGGTGCCACACGGGTCCGGTGCGGCACAGGCGGTTCCCGGCAGCACGAAGGCCCGCGCGGACGAACCGCACGGGCCTTCGTCAGTCAGACGCTCAGACGGCGCGCTGCACCTTGCCGGCCTTGAGGCACGAGGTGCAGACGTTGAGCCGCTTCGGGGTGCCAGCGACCACGACGCGCACCCGCTGGATGTTGGGGTTCCAGCGGCGCTTGGTCCGCACGTGCGAGTGCGAAATGCTGTGCCCGAAGCTCGGGCCCTTGGCGCAGACGTCGCAGTTGGCAGCCACGGTCTTCTCCTGATCCGGTCAATGCACGCCGCTCGGAAGGTGCCCGGGCGGCAAGTCCTGGTGGGGTCGGGGCGCCGCGCACCGGCCGTCCGAGGACCGACCTGCGAGGCACCACCTGTGCCCGGCAGTGGCCAGGCAACCGGACAAGACTAGCCCACGACGGCCTCCACCCTCAAAACGACCTCCGTCACACCATCCCGGGGGGCGGCCGGCCCGCCGAGAGCGGCCCTGTGGACGACGCGTCCGGCGTCGGCGCCGTGGGGCAGAGTAGGCGGCGGGACGACGACCGGCGGCACGGCAGAAGGAGCGGACGGGGACGTGGCGGGGCGACTGGCGGACGCGGCCGTGCTGCGCACGTGGCTGGACCTGGCCGTGCCGGCGCTGACCGCGGCGCGAGAGCGGATCGACGCGGTGAACGTGTTCCCCGTGGCCGACGGGGACACGGGCACGAACGTGCTGCTCACGGTCCGCGGAGCGGCGGACGCGGTGGCCGGGCTCGACGCGGGCACCCCGGGGGCGGACGCGCTCCGGGCGCTGGGCCGGGGGGCGCTGCTGGCGGCGCGCGGCAACTCCGGGATCATCGTCAGCCGCTACCTCGGCGGGCTCGGCGAGGGGGCGGACCGGGGAGTGGCCGGCGCCCTCGCGCGCGCCGCCGAGGTCGCGCGCGAGGCCGTGCACGAGCCGCAGGACGGCACGGTCCTCACCGTCGCCGAGGTCGTGGCGCGCGCCGCGGCTGACGCCGGCGGGGACGAGGTCGAGGCGCTCCGTGCCGGCGTGACCGCGGGCCGGACCGGCCTGGCGGGGATCAGCGCGGCGCACCCGGTGCTCCGGTCGGCGCGGGTGGTGGACGCCGGGGCGTGCGCGCTGCTGGTGCTGCTCGACGCGCTGGCGGACGCGCTCGCGGGGGCCGCCGGTCCGGTGGACCTCGGCTGGCTCGCGGCGCTCGAGGACCCCGTCGCGGCGTCCGAGGGGGATCCGGCGTCCGAGGGGGATCCGGCGTCCGAGGCGGATCCGGCACCGGTGCCGCCCGGAGAGGGACCGGCTGTCCCCGGCGCGAGGGTCGCGGCGCTCGACCGGGACGCGGAGGCGTTCGAGGTGATGGCGGTGCTGCGCGCCGGCTCGGGCCCCGCGGGGTCGGACGCCGTGCGCGCGGCGCTCGCGGCGGTGGGCTCGGCGGTGGCGGTCGTCGACGCGGACGGGCTCCGTACGGTGCACGTGCACGCGGACGACCCGGCGGC
>JAPSIJ010000375.1 GCA_031178805.1 Cellulomonas sp.
GCGGAGATCGTCCGGGAGGCGGAGGAGACCGCCCGCGGGCTGCGCCGCGACGCCGACGACTACTGCGACCGGCGGCTCGCGGACTTCGAGATCGACCTCGGCAAGGTGCTCAGCCAGGTGCAGGCGGGCCGCGCCAAGCTCGCCGGGCGGCTGGACGACCCGCACGCCTGACCGGTGTGACCCACGCCCCGCCGGCGGATTCGGCGGAGGGCTCCGGTGTGCCGTAGGATCGACCGTTGGTCCCGCCGGTCACGCGAGGACCGAGACCCCTCAGGACAGGAACGTGGACGTGGAGCGCGCGACGACTCACCTCGATCCCCGCTCGCCCTTCGTGCTCGACACGCACGAGCTCGGGCGGCGCCCGGGATCGATGCGGCGTGTCCAGCGCACGGTGCCTGCCCCGGAGGACCTCGGTACTGACGTGATCGGCGTCCCCACCGGTGACGACGTCGAGCTGGATCTCCGGCTCGAGGCGGTCATGGAGGGGGTCCTGGTCTCCGGCTCCGTGCGGGCCCGGGTGGTCGGGGAGTGCGTGCGGTGCCTGGACGAGGTCGTCGACGACGTCGACGTCAGCGTCCAGGAGCTGTTCGTGTACCCCGGTCGCGCCGAGGTCGCCGCGGAGAACGGCGACGACGAGGAAGACCTCCGCGAGCTGGACGGCGACCTGGTCGACGTCGAGCCCGCGGTGCGGGACGCGCTCGTGACTGCGCTACCGTTCCAGCCGTTGTGCCGTGCCGACTGCCCGGGTCTGTGCTCCCTCTGCGGGGCCCGCCTGGCGGACGACCCGGCGCACTCGCATGAGACCCTTGACCCTCGGTGGGCAGCCCTCGGCGGCCTGCAGAGCACGCTTGACGAGAAGAGAGAGAGCTAGCCGTGGCTGTTCCGAAGCGCAAGATGTCGCGCAGCAACACCCGTGCGCGTCGGTCGCAGTGGAAGACCACTGCCACGACGCTCAGCACCTGCCCGCAGTGCCGCTCCAACATGCGGCCGCACCAGGCGTGCCCGACGTGCGGGTCCTACAAGGGCCGCGCGTACGCCGAGGCGATGCGCACCGAGCACGCCGGCTGACCGACGCGTCGACGCGCCCGCCCGCCCCGGGTTCCCCGGGGCAGCGGGTGACCGCACCGGCACGGCCGCACGTATGAGCACCGCAGCAGCACAGCTCGCCCAGCAGCTCGGGGTCCACCTGGACCCCGAGCTGCTGGTGCTCGCGCTGACGCACCGGTCGTTCGCCCACGAGGCGGGCGGCATCCCCACCAACGAGCGCCTGGAGTTCCTGGGCGACACGGTGCTGGGCCTGGTGGTGACCGAGGAGCTGTACCGGTCGCACCCCACGCAGTCCGAGGGCGAGCTCGCGAAGATGCGGGCGGCGACCGTCTCGCAGCGCGCGCTGGCCGAGGTCGCGCGGACCCTGGACCTGGGGTCGTACGTGCTGCTCGGCAAGGGGGAGCTCGCCACCGGCGGGCGGGACAAGGACTCGATCCTGTCCGACACCCTCGAGGCGCTGTTCGGCGCCGTCTACCTCTCGCACGGGCTCGAGGTCTCCCGCGGGCTCGTGCTGCGCCTGGTCGGCCCGACGCTGACCGCGGCCGCCGACCTCGGCGCGGGCCTGGACTGGAAGACCAGCCTCCAGGAGCTCACCGCGTCCCTCGGGCTCGGCGCCCCGACCTACCAGGTCTCCAGCGACGGCCCGGACCACGCGCGCACGTTCACGGCCGAGGCCGTCGTCGCCGGCGCGGTGCACGGCACCGGGACCGGCACGGCGAAGAAGCTCGCCGAGCAGCGCGCCGCCGCGCTGGCCTACACGGCGCTGCAGGCCGCGGGCGCCGAGGCGTCCGCCACGGCCGACGCCGCCGACTGAGGCCCCGTGCCCGAGCTGCCGGAGGTCGAGACCGTCCGCGACGGCCTGGAGCGGCACGTGGTGGGCCGCACCGTGCGCGCCGTCGAGGTGCGCCGCCCGTACAGCGTGCGCCGGCACCTGGCCGGGCCCGACGACCTCGCCGGCCGGCTGGCCGGCCGGACGCTCACCGCCGCCGCCCGGCGCGGGAAGTTCCTCTGGCTGCCGCTGGACCACCCCGGGGCGCCCGGCGCGCTGCCGGACGACGCCGTGCTCGCGCACCTCGGGATGAGCGGCCAGCTGCTCGTCCGGGAGACCGCGGCCGACGTCACGGCGGGTGACGCCCACCCCCACCTGCGGGTCCGGCTGCTGCTCGACGGCGGCGGGGCGCTCGACTTCGTGGACCAGCGCACGTTCGGCCACCTGTCCGTCGTGGACCTCGTGCCCACGCCCGACGACCGGCCCGGCGGCGCCGGCACGACGCTGGCGCTGGTGCCCGCACCGGCCGCGCACATCGGCCGCGACCTGCTCGACCCGGCCGTCGACCCCGAGGTGGTCGCCCGGGCGATCCGCCGCCGGCGCACCCAGGTCAAGCGGGCCGTGCTGGACCAGACCGTGGTGTCCGGCGTGGGCAACATCTACGCCGACGAGGGCCTGTGGCGGGCCCGGGTGCACCCGGCGACGCCCACGGAGGGGCTCGACCAGGCGACCGCGCTGCGGGTGCTGGACGGCGTCGCCGGCGTGATGCGCGACGCGCTCGCCCAGGGCGGCACGAGCTTCGACGCCCTGTACGTCAACGTCAACGGCGCGTCCGGGTACTTCGACCGGTCGCTGGCCGTCTACGGGCAGGCCGGGCGGCCCTGCCCGCGGTGCGGCACGCCGGTGGTCCGGGAGCCGTTCACGAACCGCTCCTCGCACCTGTGCCCGGTGTGCCAGCCGGCGCCCTGAGGCCGCCCGCACCCCGCACCCCGCACCCGCCCCGCCCGCGCCGCGCGGCCCCGTGCCCGGCCCGTGCCGTGCGGCCCGCTCAGCGGCGGACCAGGTTCCGCAGCGGCTCGCCGCGCACGAACGCCCGGATGTTGTCGCTGAGCAGCGTATCGGCGCCGACCGGCCGGCCGCCGGCCGCGTGCGGGGTGATCAGCACCCGCGGCTCCGCCCACAGCGGGGAGCCCTGCGGCAGCGGCTCGGTCTCGAACACGTCGAGCGCCGCCCCGGCCAGGCCGCCGGCCCGGATCTCGGCGAGCAGCGCGTCCTCGTCGAGCGTGGCGCCGCGGCCGACGTTCACCACCCACGCGTGCTC
>JAPSIJ010000376.1 GCA_031178805.1 Cellulomonas sp.
CCCTCTGGAGGGATGGGCCGGCGCGCGGTCGGGTCCTGCCCGCGCCTCAGCGCGTGAGGGGCAGCACTCCTGCGGCGAGCAGGACCAGGGCGAGGACCGCCCACGCAGCGGCGGTGCGCCGCACCCCGCCGCGCGCGGCCGCCGGCACGCGTGCCCCGGCCAGGGCGCCGAGCACCCACAGCACCGCCGAGACCACCGGCCACCAGGAGCCGCGGTCCGCGGCGACCGCGATCGCGACGACGCCGAGCACGGGGCCGAGCACCGCCGACAGCCACACCCGCGGTGCGCGACCCCGGTCCCGGGACCGGGGGGACTCCCGGGGCTCCGGCCGGTCCAGGAGGTCGGGGACCGTCGAGCCGCGTCTGCGTGCCACGCCGCGACCCTACCGGGGCGACCCGTCGCGCAGGCGGTGCGGCCGCGGCGACCGCCCACGCGTGGCGGAGGCCCGTGCCGAGGGGACGGCACGGGCCTCCGTGCCCGGCGGTGGGGGCACGACCGGGGTCCAGTCTGATCGTCCGCCGAGCGAGTCGATCCTCACCCGCGGCCGAGGCGACCAGGTGGTCCCGGTGCGGTGGCTGAGTACCAGGACGCCCCTGCTTGAGTGCCGCTGAGTGGTCCCGCGCACCGGACCGGGGGGAGACGCCGGCGCGCCCCCGTACCGCGGTCGGGGTGCGGGGGCGCGCGGTGCCTCGCGGCTACTTGCCGATCTTGTCGTCCGCGGCCTGCTGCGCCTTGTCGATCTTGTCGCCGCCCTTGCCGCCGGCCTTCTGCTCCGCGGCGTCCCCGGCCTTCTCGATGCCGGCGTCGCTGCCCTTCTCCGTGATGTCGTCCAGACCCATGGTGCGGTCCTCTCGTCTCGACGGTCCGGGGCGGATCGACCACCGCCCCGCGGCCCAGTCTCGGCGCGGTGCGGGCGGACGGCGACCGGAGCGGCCGCTCAGCCCGGGGCGGTGACGAACACGTCGAGCAGGTCCGGGTGGTGCGCGTGCACCAGCACGCCGAACACCACCAGGTCGAACAGCAGGTGCACCGCGACGACGTACGGCAGCGAGGTGCTGCGCGCGAAGATCCACCCCTGCACGAGCGCGAACGGCACCGTCAGCAGCGGCCCCCACTCGCGGTAGCCGAGCTCCCAGAGGAACGACACGAACACCGTCGCCTGCAGCAGGTTCGCCGCCCACAGCCCGAAGTGCGCCCGCAGCAGCGCGAACACGGTGCAGACGAAGAACAGCTCGTCCCACAGCCCCACGGCGTTGACGCCGACGAACAGCCGGCCGATCTCCTCCGCGCCGGAGACGGGCGGCCAGTTCCGGTAGGCGCCGGAGCCGATGAAGTAGAACGGCAGCAGCAGGTAGCCGACGACCACGACGACGACCAGGTACACCCACTGCGCCCGGGTCCACCGCCGGCCCGTGCCCACGGGGAACGTGATCGTGCGCTGGCCGAACACGAACCGGGACAGCGCCCACGGCACGAGCACCGCGAGCGACAGCGCCACCGTGAACCGCACCATGCCGGCGTCGGACAGGTCCGCCTCCAGCGAGATCGCCGAGATGATCGCCATGCCGGTGCCGATCAGCGCGAGGTCGCGGCCCAGGGCGCGGTCGACGGCGAGCCCGAGCGCGATGCCCGCCACCAGCGGGACGTAGCCGAGCGGGCGCACGTGCACGGCGAACAGCAGCACCGCCGCGCCGCACACCAGCGCGGCGGCCAGCAACCGGGCGGGGGAGCCGACCTCCCACGGCGTGCGGGCGGGGGTCGACGACGACGCGGGCGCGGCGGGGGTGGTCACCCGCGCACAGTGCCACGCGCAGCGGCGCCCGGCCAGGGCGGGACGACGAAGGCCCGGACCCCCGTGACGGGGACCCGGGCCTGCGCTGGTGCCCTCGATAGGATTCGAACCTACGACCTTCTGCTCCGGAGGCAGACGCTCTATCCACTGAGCTACGAGGGCGGGACCTGCTCGCGCACCGACCGTACCCGATCGGTGCGGTGCACGAGACTACCAGCCCTTCAGTCCTCCCCGAGCAGCCCGGACAGGTAGACCGTCGTCTCCTCGACCGCGCGGGCGTCGTCCCCGGCCGCGATGGCGTCCACGAGGCCGTCGTGGTTGTCGCCGTCCTGCAGGATCTGCGCGAAGTTGAACCGGATGTTGTCGGTGATCGCGCCGATCAGGTTCTCGTACATGGACAGCAGCACGGGGTTGCGCGCGGCACGGGCGATCGCGCGGTGCAGCGCGAGGTCCGCCGCGACCATCCGGTCGAGCTCGCCGGCGCGGTACGCCTCGGCGCGCTCGTCGCGGAGCGCGGTGATCGTGCTCACGTCGACGGTCGTGCGGCGGCGGGCGGCGAGCCGGGCGGCCTCCACCTCCAGGCTGCGGCGCACCTCGATCACGTCGCGCTGCCGGGCGTCGGCGATCTGCCGTCCCATGCTGACGGCGAGCTCGGAGGAGGACAGCACGTAGGTGCCCGATCCCTGGCGCCGCTCGACGAGCCCGGCGTGCACGAGGGACTGCACCGCCTCGCGGACGGTGTTGCGGCCGACGCCGAGCAGCTCGACGAGCGCGGGCTCCGGCGGGATGCGGGTGCCGACCGGCCACTCGCCGGACGTGATGCGTGCTCTCAGCTGCGCCACCGTCGCGTCGATGAGTCCGGTGCGTCGCGTCATGCGGAGTAGTCTCCCTGGTCAGGTGTGCGGCGATTCAACACGAACCCCGCACCCGTCCGCCAGCGCCCACCGCCGCGCGCCCTCCGTCCCGCACGAACGAGGTCGCATGTCGTCCGCCACCCCCGAAGCCGGCACCGTCGCGCCCTGGCGCGGGCGGCGCGTCGTCCTGCTGGGCGTCGTGCTGGTGGCCCTGAACCTGCGGATCGCCGTGGCGTCGGTGTCGCCGATCCTCGACCTGGTGCGCGCCGACGTCGCGCTGTCGGCGACCGAGGCGGGGCTGCTCGGCACGATCCCGGTGGTGTCGTTCGCGGTGTTCGGCTCGCTGACGCCCGTGCTGGCGCGGCGGCTGGGGCTGGAGCCGCTGCTGATCGGCGCGATGCTGCTGTCGGCGACGGGCGAGGTCGTCCGGTCCGGCACGTCGACGTCGACGGGGTTCCTCGGCTGGTCGGTGATCGCGC
>JAPSIJ010000032.1 GCA_031178805.1 Cellulomonas sp.
CCGCCGGAGGGGACGACCTCGCCGGGAGCGGACGACCTCGCGGCCGGGCCGGCGGTCCGGGTCGGTCGGGTCAGGCGGAGAGGGCGGGGAACCAGAGGGCGATCTCGCGGGCCGCGGACTCCTCCGAGTCCGAGCCGTGCACGAGGTTCTGGGTGACCTTCAGGCCCCAGTCGCGGCCCAGGTCGCCGCGGATCGTGCCCGGGGCGGCGGTGGTCGGCTCGGTGGACCCGGCCAGGGACCGGAAGCCCTCGATGACGCGGTGCCCCTCGGCGACCACGGCGAGCACCGGGCCGGACTTCATGAAGTCGACCAGCGGCTGGAAGAACGGCTTGCCCTCGTGCTCGGCGTAGTGCTGCTGCAGCAGGGCGTCGTCGGCGGTGCGGAGCTCGACGGCCACGAGGGTGTAGCCCTTGGCCTCGATGCGGCGGAGCACCTCGCCGGAGAGACCGCGGCTCACGCCGTCGGGCTTGACCAGGACGAGGGTGCGCTGGATGTCGCTCATGCGGGTGACTCTAACCGGCGTCCGGCCGGTCGCGGGGCTCGACGGGACCGCCCGGCGCGGCCCGGTCCGGCAGCCCGCCCTGCGGCGTCTGGTCCGGGTACGCCGCGTCGAACTCCGCCCGCTCCCGGTCGATCCGCGCGCCGAGGCGCAGCGAGACGAACCACAGCACCGCGAACAGCAGGCCGAGGACGTACATCAGCGGGATCAGCACGCCGCAGGCGATCACCAGCAGCTGCGCCACCGAGCCCGCGACGTACCCGCCCGGGGCCGTGACCAGCCGCGACAGCACCACCAGCACGAGGAACATCGACCCCGCCACGGCCCACAGGACCGTGGGCGGGGCCGACCGCAGCCCGTACGCCGTAAGCGCCGCGAACAGCACCAGCACGCCCTCGAGGACGAGGATCATCGAGGTGAACTGCGGCTTGGCCGGCCGCTTGGGACGCGGGGGCCGCGAGGCGTGCATGCTCATCAGGCGGTCAGGCTACCGGGCGTCCGGCGCGCGGCGGTCGTCCGCGGTGCCGCCGCCCGACGAGCCGCCCGCCACGGCGCCCGCCGTCGCGCCGGCCGGGGCGCCCGCCGTCGCCGGGGTGCCGGCCGAGCCGCCCGCCACCGCCTCGCCGCGCGCCACCATGCCGGCGACGTCGGACAGCTTCACCTCGCGCAGGAACAGCGTGAGCACGAAGCCGATCGCCAGCAGCGGCACCAGGTACCAGAACGCCGGGGCGAGGGCGTCGGCGTAGGCGGTCACCACGCCGTCGCGCAGCTGGTCGGGCAGCTGGTCCACCACGGCCGGGGTCAGCGACTCGGCCGAGCCCGAGGGGTCCACCCCGGCGCCCGGGGCGCCCGCGAACACGGACTCCAGGCGCTCGGAGAGCCGGCTGGTGAAGATCGTGCTGAACAGCGCCGTGCCGACGGCCGCGCCGATCTCGCGGAAGAAGTTGTTGGCGCTGGTCGCCGTGCCGAGCTCGTGCGGGTCGACGGAGTTCTGCACCGCGAGCACGATCGTCTGCATCACCAGGCCGAGGCCGGCGCCGAGCACGAAGATCATCACGCCGAACAGCACCATCGACATGTCGCCGGTGATGGTGGTCAGCCAGGCGAGGCCGAGCGTCGCGATCGCCATGCCCGTGATCGGGAACGCCTTGTACCGGCCCGTCTTCGTGATCGCGATGCCGGAGCCGATCGCGGTGAGCATGACGCCGACGGTCATCGGGAGCATCAGCAGGCCGGACTGGGTGACGCCGGAGCCCGTGGACATCTGCAGGAACGTGGGCAGGAACGCCAGCGAGGCGAACATGCCCATGCCGATCACCAGGCCGACCGAGGTCGCGAGGGTGAACGTCGGGTTCTTGAACAGGCGCAGCGGCAGGATCGGCTCGGCGGCGCGCAGCTCGACGAGCACGAACGCGACCGCGGCGACCAGCGTGGCGACGAGCAGGCCGAGCAGGCGGCCGTCGGACCAGTCGTAGCCGGACTCGCCGCTGATCGAGCTCCAGGACGTGACGAGCACCAGGCCGGAGGTGGCGACGGTCAGCAGCACGATGCCGGCGACGTCCAGGCGGCGCCCGGAGCGGTGGCTCGGCAGCCTCAGCGTGAACCAGGCCGTGACGAACGCCGCGATGCCGATCGGGATGTTGATCCAGAAGCACCAGCGCCAGTCGGCGTGGTCGGTGAACAGCCCGCCCAGCAGCGGGCCGGCGACGGCCGCGACGCCGAACATGGCGCCCATCGGCCCCATGTACTTGCCGCGCTCCTTGGCCGGGACGATGTCCGCGATGATCGCCTGGGACAGGATGATCAGGCCGCCGCCGCCGAGGCCCTGCACGCCGCGCCAGGCGACGAGCTCGCCGAACGACTGGGCGAAGCCGGCACCGGCCGAGGCGACGGTGAACAGGCTGATCGCGACCAGGAACGGCCAGCGCCGCCCCCACAGGTCGCCGAACTTGCCGTACAGCGGCATCACGATCGCGATGGCCAGGATGTAGATCGTCACGACCCAGCCCTGGTGCTCCACGCCGTTCAGCTCGCCGACGATCGTGGGCATCGCGGTGCCGACGATCGACTGGTCGAGCGAGGACAGCAGCATGCTCGCCAGGAGGGCGCCGAAGATCAGCCAGATGGTGCGCTGGTTCAGCTCCACCAGCGGCTTGTCGGTGGTGGGGGCGGTGCTCGCCATGTCGGTACCTCGTCCGTCGTGCGGTGTCGGGCCGGCGCGCCGCCGCCCGGCGACGGCTCGCGGGCGGCGCCGTCGTCGGCGTGGTGCTGGTCGTGCGGTGTCGTGCGGTGTCGTGCTGGGGGTGCGGCGCGGGCCGGGGTCAGCGGCCGGTCGCGAGGATGCCGGCCAGGTCCGAGACGACCCCCGGCAGGTGCTCGTGGACGTCTCCCCCGCCGCCCGCGGCGTCCCACCGCAGGAAGGTGGCGTGCGCGAGCGCGAGCAGGAGCGCGCCGACCAGCGTCACCACCGACTCGTCGGTGGTGTCGCCCAGCCGGCGCCGGACCAGGGCCGCGAGGTCGTCGTGCAGGCCCTGCAGGTGGGTGTAGGCGCGCAGCATCAGCTCGGGGTGGCCCTTGGCCACCTCGAACGCGCGCTCCATCCGCTCCTTGCCCAGCGGCGGGTGGTCCAGCGCGCTGGCGGTGAGCGCCTGCATGTCCGGCAGCAGGTCCCCGCTCGGGCCGCCGGCGGCGAACGTCTCCGCGGCGACCGGGTCGAGGCGCCAGTGCTCCAGGCCGAGCACGGCGTCGTCCTTGGTCTCGAAGTAGTTGAAGAACGTCCGCACCGAGACGCCGACCTCGGCGCAGATGGCCTCGACGGTCACCCGCTCCAGGCCGTGCTCGGCGGCCAGCCGGTGGGTGGCGTCGACGAACGCCTCCAGCCGCGCGCGCTTCTTCCGCGCCCGCAGCCCCTCGGCCTCCACGACTTCTTGCACGTCATGCATTCTTGCACGCGCTGCAGGGTTGCGCCAGGCAACCGCCGGGTGACGTCGGCGGCTCAGACCTCGCCGAACCCCTCCTCGACCGCGCCGACGAACGCGTCCACGGCGACCCGCGCCTGCGGGCCGGAGGCCGAGACCTCCAGGGTGCGGCCCTGGGTGGCGCCGAGCGCCATCAGCTCCAGCACGCTGGCCGCGTCCACGCCGTCCACCTGCACCGCCGCGTCGAAGCCCGCCATCATCCGTGCGAGCACGGCCGCCGGACGCGCGTGCAGGCCCAGCGGGTTGCGCACCACGACGTGGGCCGTGATGACCGCCGCGTGGTCCGCGGCCGCGTGCGGGGTGGGCACCTCGACCGGCCCGTCGTCGTCGCCCGGGACCTCGCCGGGGCCCGCGGCGTGCGGGAAGCCCGCGCCGGCGGCGGTCGCCGCGCCGAGCACCTCGCCCACGGGAGCGCCGCCCGCCGCGGTCACCGCCGCCGCGACGGCCGCCTCGACGAACGGCGCGTCCGCGAGGTGCACCCGCGCCGCGACGTCCTCGTCCAGCAGCTCGACGACCGACTCCGTGGTGAGCACCGCCGACCCGAGGTCGGTCAGCACCACGGCCGACCGCCCGTCGGCGGTCGCCGTGATCAGCGCCTCCTCGACGCGGTCGAAGCTCGTGCCGAGCCCGCCCGCGCCGTCGCCGCCGGCGGCGACCAGCAGCACGTCCGGCGCCATCTGCGCCGCCAGCTCGCGCGCGCCCTCGGCCAGCCGCTCCGAGTGCGACACCAGCACGAGCGCGACCCGGGCGGTCACGCGCCCGCCTCCGCCGCCGTCGCCGCGGCCGCCTCGAGCAGCAGCGCGGTGGACGTCGCGCCGGGGTCCTGGTGCCCCGCCGACCGCTCGCCGAGGTACGACGCCCGGCCCTTGGTCGCCACCAGCGGCACGGTCGCCTCCGCGCCGGACCGCGCCGCCTCGGCCGCCGCCGCGAGCACCGCCGCGGGCGAGGCCCCGGCGTCGGCGGCGGCCACCGCGGCCTCCACGGCCGGGGTCCACGCGTCCACCATCGTCTTCTCGCCCGGCCCGGCCTTGCCGCGCACGACGACGCCCTCCAGCGCCGCCTCCAGCATGGCCACCACCGCGCCGCTGTCCAGCTCCGGCAGCCCGGTCACCTTCGCGGCGCGCAGGTACGCCGTGCCGTAGAGCGGGCCGGCCGCCCCGCCCACCGTCGACATCAGGGTCGTGGCGACCAGCTTGAGCACCGCGCCGACGTCGGCCGGCGGCTGCTCCAGCGTGTCGAGCTTCGCCACGACCGCGGTGAAGCCCCGGGCGAGGTTCTCCCCGTGGTCGCCGTCGCCGATCTGCCGGTCGAGCTCGATCAGCTCCTCGCGGCGGGTGGCCACCGCCTGCGCCGTCTCGCGCGTCCAGGCGACCGCCCACGCCGCGTCCAGGGTTCCCGTCATCCTGCGTCCCCACCTCCGCCGTCCGGCCGCCGGCCACGGCGCCCGGCGGGCGACGAGCCGGCTACCAGCGCAGCGCGGCCGTGCGCACCGGCGCGTCCCACAGCGCGGTGAGCTCGTCGTCCAGCCGGAGCACAGTGACCGAGGCGCCCTGCATCTCCAGTGATGTCACATAGTTGCCCACGAGCGAGCGGGACACCTGCACCCCGCGGCCCTCGAGCAGCCTGCGTGCCTGACGATAGACGACGTACAGCTCGCTGAGCGGCGTGCCGCCCATCCCGTTGACGAGGAGCAGCACCTGCTCCCCCGACGCGAGCGCCAGGTCGTCGGCCACCGGCGTCAGCAGCATCTCGGTGATCTCGTCCGCGCCCGCCAGCGGCACCCGGCGCCGGCCCGGCTCGCCGTGGATGCCGATGCCGATCTCGATCTCGTCCTCCGGCAGGTCGAACGACGGACGGCCGGCGTGCGGCACCGTGCACGCGGTGAGCGCCACGCCCATCGACCGGACGTTCGCCACCACCTTCTCGGCCACCGCGACCACCGCGTCCAGGTCGTCGCCCCGCGCGGCGGCCGCGCCGGCGATCTTCTCGACGGCGACCGTGCCGGCCACGCCGCGGCGGCCCGCGGTGTAGAGCGAGTCCTCGACGGCGACGTCGTCGTTCACGACCACCGTCCGGACGGTGAGGTCGTCGGCGTCCGCGAGCTCGGCGGCGGTCTCGAAGTTGAGCACGTCGCCCGTGTAGTTCTTCACGATCGCGAGCACGCCCGCGCCGCCGTCCGCCGCGGTGAACGCGGGGGCGATCTGGTCGGGCGTGGGCGAGGTGAACATGGCGCCCGGCACGGCGGCGTCCAGCATGCCGTCGCCGACGAACCCGGCGTGCAGCGGCTCGTGCCCGCTGCCGCCGCCGGACACCAGGCCGACCTTGCCGCTGACGGCACCGCCCGCGCGGCAGACGATCAGCGGGTCGGTGCGGACCTCCACCAGGTCGGCGTGCGCCAGGCCGAAGCCCTCGACGGACTCGGCGACGACGGTCTGCGGGTCGTTGATGAGCTTCTTCACGTCGTGGTCCCTCCGGACGGCCGCGCGCGGCGCCCTCGCCGCGACAGCACTCACACTCGCCGCGCAGGTCGCGGCCGTCAAGGGGCAGACGTGCGGCGGGGGTGCACGTCCGTGCACACCCCCGCCGCACCGGGCGTCAGGCGCGGCCCAGGTACACCCGCGCGTCGGCCACCAGCATGATCGAGCCGGTGACGAGCACGGCGGCGCCCCGCTCCACCTCGGCCTCGGCGAGGTCGGCCGCGAGGGTGATCGCGTCGTCCAGCCGCTCGCGCACGTGCACGCGGTCCTCACCGAACACGTCGACGGCCACCTCGGCGAGGTCCTCGATCTCCATCGCCCGCGGGTTCGACGCCCGGGTGATGACGATCTCGGCCAGCGACGGCTCCAGCACCGCGAGGATCCCCTCGGGGTCCTTGTCGGCCATCACGCCGACCACGCCCACCACCCGCTGGAAGGCGAACGCCTCCTCCACCGCCTCGACGAGGGCCGCGGCACCGGACGGGTTGTGCGCGCCGTCGACCAAGATCGTCGGGCTGGACCGGACCAGCTCGAGCCGGCCCGGGGAGTCCGCGTCGGCGAACGCCACCTCGACCACCGCGCCGTCCAGCGCGCCGCCGCCCGCCATCAGCGCCTCGGTGGCCACGAGCGCCGCGAGCGCGTTGTGCGCCTGGTGCTCGCCGTGCAGCGGCAGGAAGATCTCGGTGTAGACGCCGCCGGTGCCGCGCAGGGTGAGCAGCTGCCCGCCGACGGCCACCCGGCGCTCGACGACGTCGGTGTCGACGCCCTCGCGCACCACCCGGGCGCCGCGCTCGGCGGCGGCCTGCAGGATCACGCCCTCGGCGTCCTCCTCCTGCCGGGACAGCACGAGCGTCGCGCCGTCCTTGACGATGCCCGCCTTCTCGCCCGCGATCTCGACCAGCGTGTGGCCGAGCCAGCGCTCGTGGTCGTAGGCGACGGGCGTGATCACCGCGACCTCGCCGTCGGCGACGTTGGTGGCGTCCCAGCGGCCGCCCATGCCGACCTCGATCACCGCGACGTCCACGGGCGCGTCGGCGAACGCCGCGAACGCCATCACCGTGAACACCTCGAAGAACGACAGCCGCGGGCGGCCCTCGGCCTGCTCCTTGACGTCCACCATGTGCACGTACGGGGCGACGTCCTGCCAGACCTCGACGAACCGCTCGTCGGTGATCGGCTCGCCGTCGACGGCGATCCGCTCGGTGACCCGGGTCAGGTGCGGGCTGGTGAACCGCCCCGTGCGCAGCCCGTGCTCGCGCACCAGCCGCTCGATCATCCGCGCCGTGGAGGTCTTGCCGTTCGTGCCCGTGACGTGCACGACCCGGTAGGCCCGCTGCGGGTCCCCGAGCAGCTCGCACACCGCCGCCACCCGGTCCAGCGTGGGGTCGATGTCGTGCTCGGGCGCCCGCTCGAGGATGCCGGCGTAGACCTCGTCGGCCGCCCGGCGGGCGGCCTGGGCGGCCTCGTCCCGCAGGTGGTCCGCCCCGCCGTGGCCCTTCGGGCCCCGCGCGGCGCTCACGCCTGCACCCGCTCGACGCCGACGGCCAGCTCGTCGCCCTCGGCCGCGGTGACGTGCACCTCGGTCGCGAGGGTCTCCGTCGCGATGAACTGCTCGTGCTCCCGGACGGCCGCCTCCTGCCCCGCGGGCACGCCGAGCGTGAGCCGGATCCGGTCGCTCACGGACAGGTCGGCCGCCTTGCGGGCGTCCTGCACCGCGCGCACCACGTCGCGGGCGTAGCCCTCGGCGCGCAGCGCGTCGTCCAGCGCCAGGTCCAGCACCACGAACCCGCCGGAGGGCAGCACGCCCGCCGCCAGCGTGGGCGCCTCGCCGTCCGCCGACGTCACGTCGATTGACGTCGTCAGCTCGTACTCCGTGGCCAGCATCGGCACGTCCCCCTCGTCCGTGGTGACCACGACGGTGCCGTCGGGGTCCTCGCGCCACGCGCCGGCCTTCGCCGCGCGGATCGCCGCCTGCACGCCCCGGCCGAGGCGCGGGCCCGCCGCGCGGGCGTTCACCGCGAGGTGCCGGCGGACGGCGACCCCGCCGGCGGCGGCCTCCTCGACCGTGCTCAGCTCGACGTGCTTGACGTTCAGCTCGGCGGCCAGCAGGTCCGCGAACGGCGCGAGCCCCGCCGGGTCCGGCAGCGCCACCCGCAGCTCGCGCAGCGGCTGGCGGACGCGCAGCGCGTTCGCCTTGCGCAGCGCCAGCGCCGCCGACACCGCCTCCCGCACGCCGTCGACCGCCGCGACCAGGTCGTCGTCCGCCGCGAGCGCCAGGTCGTCGGCCGAGCCGTCGCCGAGCGTCGGCCAGTCGGTCAGGTGCACCGAGCGCCCGCCGGTCAGGCCGCGCCAGACCTCCTCGGACAGCAGCGGCGCGAGCGGCGCCATCACCCGGGTCAGCGTCTCCAGCGCGGTCCACAGCGTGTCGAACGCCGCCTGGTCCTCCGCCCAGAACCGGTCCCGCTGCGTGCGGACGTACCAGTTGGTCAGCAGGTCCAGGTGCACCCGGACGGTCTCGCAGGCGCCGGGCACGTCGTACGCGTCGAGCTGCGCCGTGACCTCCTCGACCAGCTTCCGGGTCCGGGCCAGCACGTACCGGTCCATGGTGGTGACCGGGGTGCCCGGCGTGACGCGGCGCGCGGTCAGGCCGGTGCCGCCGCCCGCCGCGTTGGCGTACAGCGCGAAGAAGTACCAGGTGCTCCACAGCGGGAGCAGCACCTGGCGGACCTCCGAGCGGATGCCCTCCTCGGTGACCACGAGGTTGCCGCCGCGCAGGATCGGCGACGCCATCAGGAACCAGCGCATCGCGTCCGAGCCGTCGCGGTCGAACACCTCGGTGACGTCCGGGTAGTTGCGCAGCGACTTGCTCATCTTCCGGCCGTCGGAGCCCAGCACGATGCCGTGCGACACCGACGTGCGGAAGGCCGGCCGGTCGAACAGCGCCGTCGCCAGCACGTGCAGCAGGTAGAACCAGCCGCGCGTCTGCCCGATGTACTCGGTGATGAAGTCGCCCGGGTAGTGGTGCTCGAACCAGTCGCGGTTCTCGAACGGGTAGTGCACCTGCGCGTACGGCATCGACCCGGAGTCGAACCACACGTCCAGCACGTCCGGGATGCGGCGCATCGTGGACGCGCCCGTCGGGTCGTCCGGGTTCGGGCGGGTCAGGTCGTCGATGAAGGGCCGGTGCAGGTCGGGCTCGCCGGCGTCGTTCACCGGCAGCCGGCCGAAGTCGGCCTCCAGCTCCGCGAACGAGCCGTAGACGTCGATCCGCGGGTACGCCGGGTCGTCGCTCACCCACACCGGGATCGGCGTGCCCCAGTAGCGGTTGCGGGACACCGACCAGTCGCGGGCGTTCGCCAGCCAGTTGCCGAACTGGCCGTCCTTGATGTGCTCCGGCACCCAGGAGATGTCCTGGTTGAGCTCGACCATGCGGTCCCGGAAGGCCGTGACCTTCACGAACCAGGAGGACACCGCCTTGTAGATCAGCGGCTTCCGGCACCGCCAGCAGTGCGGGTAGGAGTGCACGTACGACGCCTGGCGCAGCAGCCGGCCGTCGGCCCGCAGCCGCTGCGTGATCGGCTTGTTCGCCTCGAACACCTGCTGGCCCTGGAAGTCGGGCACCAGCGACGTGAACCTCCCGCCCTCGTCCACGCTCAGCACCGTCGGGATGCCCGCGGCCTCGCAGGTCTCCTGGTCGACCTCGCCGTACGCCGGGGCCTGGTGCACCACGCCGGTGCCGTCCTCGGTGGTGACGTAGTCCGCGAGCAGCACCTGGAAGCCGTGCTCCGCCATGCCCGGCTGGTCGGCCAGGTAGTCGAACAGCCGCTCGTACCGGACGCCGGCCAGGTCGGCGCCGCGCACCTCACGGCTCGCCGCCGCCAGGGCGTCGTCGGCGGAGTCGTAGCCGAGGTCCTTGGCGTAGCCACCGACGAGGTCGCGGGCCAGCAGGAAGGCCGGCGCGGTCGCGCTCGTGCCGTTCGGGCCGGCGGGGACCACCGCGTACGTGACGTCCGGACCGACCGCGAGCGCCGAGTTGGTCGGCAGCGTCCACGGCGTCGTCGTCCAGGCCAGCGCGGCGACGCCGTCGAGCCCCAGCGCGGCCGCGCGCTCCCCGGTCAGCGGGAACGTCACGGTCACGGTCTGGTCCTGGACGTCCTTGTAGACGTCGTCGTCCATCCGCAGCTCGTGGTTCGACAGCGGCGTCTGGTCGTTCCAGCAGTACGGCAGCACGCGGTAGCCCTCGTACGCCCAGCCCTTGTCGTACAGCTGCTTGAACGCCCAGATCACCGACTCCATGTACGACGGGTCGAGCGTCTTGTAGTCGTGCTCGAAGTCGACCCAGCGCGCCTGGCGGGTGACGTACCCCTGCCACTCGTCGGTGTACCGGAGCACGGAGGTCCGGCAGGCGTCGTTGAACGCCTGGATGCCCATCTCCTCGATCTGCGACTTGTCGGTGATGCCGAGGATCCGCTCCGCCTCGAGCTCCGCCGGCAGGCCGTGCGTGTCCCAGCCGAACCGGCGCTCGACGCGGCGGCCGCGCTGCGTCTGGTACCGCCCGACGATGTCCTTCGCGTACCCGGTCAGCAGGTGGCCGTAGTGCGGCAGGCCGTTCGCGAACGGCGGGCCGTCGTAGAACACGAACTCGTTCGCGCCGTCCTCACCGGCGTCGCGCGCGTCGATCGACGCCTGGAACGTGCCGTCGGACTCCCAGTACGCGAGGACGTCCTTCTCCAGCGCCGGCAGGTCCGGGGAGGCCGGCAGGCCGAAGGACGCGCCCGGCGCGGCGGGGGCGGCGGGCGAGCCGCCCGGGGTGCGGTGCAGCGGATAGGCCATGGCGGATGGCGCTCCTGGTGGTCGGCGGGCCCGGGGGCCCGCGGTGCGGTGGCGGATCCACGGGGACGACGTCACGCCCGGGCCTGAGCCCCGGCGGGCACCGCGGTACCACCCCGCTTGCCGATCGCCGGTCCCGCGGGTGCGGGGTCGGCGCGCGACCACTCTGCGCTGCGGCTGTGACGGGCCTGCCCCGTCCGGTTCTACTGGGGGTCCGCCGCGTGCTGCGGCTCGCCCTGTTCTTCCGGAGGCTCCCCGGTGATGGCCGGATCGGTGCCTGTGGGACGAGTGTAGCGAGGGCGTCCAGCGGGGTGCACGGAGATACCGGAGGGCGCCGGGTGCCCGGTCACGGGCGGCCGGTCCCGGGGCGCCCCCGCGCCGACCGGCGCTCCGGATGCCCCGGCCCCGACCCGGCGTCGAGCCGGGCGTCGAACACCGCCACCGCCCCCGGGTCGCCCGCCAGGAGCCCGGCCACGTGCGTCTCGTCCTCGACCAGCTCCGGGTACCCCCACAGCGCGACGCACGGCTCGCCCCAGAGCGTGCGGCGGCCGGCGCGCTCGCCCGTGTCCAGGGCGAACGACCAGCCCGCGGGGACGACCACGGTCGTGCGGTCGAAGAGCTCGGCGGGCAGGAACGCCGGCCCGCCCCAGTCGTCCCGCAGCAGCACGCTCACGTGGTCGGCCAGGGCGAGCACGCCCGCCGCCGCGTAGGTGCGCCCCGGGGTGACCGCCCACGCCGACGCCGCAGACGTGCCGCGCGGGCGCCGGTCGCGCGGGAGGAACGCGCCGCGGTCCGTCACGCAGCGCAGCGCCAGCGTGGCCGCCCGCACGCCGGCGAGCCGTCAGCCGGTGACCGGCGGCTGCGCCGACCACGGGAACGTGATCCACCGGTCGGTGCGCCGCCACACGAAGTCCGGCGCCACGATCGAGCGGGGCTTGGCGTACAGCACCGCGGTGCGGGCCTCGTCGCAGTGCCCGGCGACGAGCTTCTGCACGAGCGCCAGCGTCTCGCCGGTGTCGGCGACGTCGTCGACCACGAGGGCGCGCCGGCCCGCGAGCGCCGCGGTGTCCAGCAGCGGCGGCAGCACCACCGGGTCGGGCAGGCGGGCGTCCACGCCGGTGTAGAACTCGACGTTCAGCGTCCCGCACGCCTTGAGCCCCAGGGCGTAGGACAGCGCGCCGGCGGGCAGCAGGCCGCCGCGGGCGACCGCCACGACGACGTCGGGCTCGAAGCCGGAGGCGACGACCGCGCGAGCGAGCTCGCGGGCCGCCTCGCCGAACTGGTCCCAGCCGAGGACCTCGCGCTCGTCGGGCAGGTCCTGGCCGGGCGCGGCCTCCGCAGTCGTCATGCCCGTCAGCGTAGACGGCCGCGTGGTCGCGCGGCGGCGCGCGGTCAGGCGCTCTCGCGCAGCGCCCGGCGGCGGTTCTCCTCGGCCATCAGCTGCACGGTGAGGGTGCGGTAGCCCTCGGGGTCGGCCTGGGCGTCCATCCGCTGCAGCCGGCCGCGCAGGTCCGCGATGTGCCGGGTGATCTCCATCTCGACCAGCGCCATCACCAGTCCCCGCGCGTAGCCGGGCAGCCGGTCCGCGCGGTCCTCGGGCAGCGGGGCGACGGCCAGCTGCGTGACCAGGCCCGCCACCGGGGCGGCGGCCTCCTCGCGGACGGCCTCCACCCAGGCGACCGTCGCCGTGGGGCCACCGGCCGCGACGCGCTGCCGGGCCCCCGCGGCCCCGCCGGCGGCGCGGATCGCGGCGTGCACGGCCCGGTAGGCGGGCGCGGTGAACGCGTCCGGCTCCAGGTCGTCGAACTCCGGCGGCACGAGGTCCGGCATCTGCAGCACGGCCTCCAGCGCCCGGCGCTCGGTGGCGGCGACGGGGTCGCGGGGGTCGGGCAGGCTCATCCGCGGCGCGGGCAGCGCGACGGTGCCGTCGCCGGCCCGGTCGAGGTCCGGCGGCGGGCCGTCGTCGTACGGCTCGGGCGGGTGCTCGTCCCAGCGGCGCTCGGGACCCCGGCCACCGCG
>JAPSIJ010000377.1 GCA_031178805.1 Cellulomonas sp.
GGGCGAGGCGTTCCTCGTCGGCCCGCAGGGAGCGCGCCATGGTGGCGAGCGTGGGCCCGGGCATCAGCGGTCTCCTCCCTCCGCCCGGCGGGCGGACGTCACGGCCGGGGTGTCAGGCGAACATCTCCGCGACCGCCCCGGAGTACAGGTCGGCGCCCTTCATCCGGCTGGTCTCGGCCGCGCCCAGCACCCGGCGCACGCCGTCCTCGCCGAGCAGCTGCGCGCCGCCGCCGGCCGGGCCCAGCGGCAGCACGATCCGCTCCGGCGCCGGGGTGTAGGTCGCGGTCGGGGGGCGGCCGTCCAGCGCCGCGGCGACGTTCGCCGCCACCACCTCGGCGTGCGCCCGCGCGGCCGACGCGCGCTTGGACTCGCGGACGTCGGTGACGTCCCCGACCGCCCACACCCCGGGCACGCCCGTGACGGCGAGCGTCGGGTCCACCCGCACCTCGCCGAGGCCGGTGCGGACGCGGGCGAGGTCGCCGGCCAGGTAGTCGCTCGCGGGCAGGGCGCCGTGGCACCGGATCCACATCTGCGCGGCGACCCGCTCGCCCGCCTCGGTGTGCACGACGAACGGCTCGTGCACGCCGACGTCCACGGGCGGCAGGTAGCCGAGCCGGGAGCCGAGCACGAGGTCCACCCGGTCGTCGAGCTGCGCACGCACCTCGGCCCGCAGCGCGGGCAGGTAGTCGCCGGTGCTCAGCACGTCGTCGGCCTGGTCCACCAGGGTGATCCGCAGGTGCGGGTAGCGGTCCAGCAGCTCGCCGACCAGCTCCAGGCCGACCGCCCCGGCCCCGACCACCAGCACGCGCTCCGTGCGGGCGAGGTCCGCGCGCATCCGGGCCAGGTGCGCCCGGGCGACGGTCGTCTCCGTCTCCAGGTACTTCGCCGGGAACGGGTACGCGGTGCCGGTGGCCAGCACGAGGTGGTCCGCGGTCAGCGCCGTGCCGTCGGCCAGCCGCACCTCGCCCGGCGTCGCGCGCTCGACGCGCTGCGGCACGACGCGACCCCGCCGCAGCAGACCCGGGTAGGGGAAGAACACCCGGTCCTCCCACGCGGGGTCCACCGCGGCGCGCAGCGCGGCCGAGGCGTGCACGAACGCGTCCCGCGGCTCGACCAGCACCACGTCCGCGACGTCGTCCAGCAGCTGCGCGACCCGCGCCCCGCCGTACCCGCCGCCGACCACGACGACCCGTGATCCCATCGCCCGCACCCCTCGTCGCCCGTGCGCCCGCCCCTCGCGGGCGCAGGGACCACGCTGCCACCGCGGCGGGGCGCCGCCCTGGGACGTCCGACCCCCTCCCCGGCACGCGCCGGGGCCGGGGAGGGGCCGGGGGAGGGGGCCGGTCAGGCGGCCGCGGCCCGCGCCACCAGGGCGTCGAGCGCGTCGAGGTCGAACCCGGCCATGCCGAAGCCCGCGACGACGCGCATCGGCATGTCGCCCATCATCGCGAGCATCGTCGGGTCCAGCTGCGCCGTGGCCTCGCCGAACGCCGTGCCCAGCAGCCGCTGCCCGACGGGGTGCGCCAGCCACTCGCTCACGGTGCCGTCCGCGGTCAGCGCGCCCCAGAGCGGCTCGCCGGTCACGGTGACCTCGGCGGTGCCCCGGACGTCGCGGGAGGACGCGCCCACCTCGACCACGGTGCGGCCGCCGCCGACCACCCAGCGGCGCAGCCCCGGGTGCCAGTAGGACAGGTCCCGGGCGCCGAGGGTGAACGTCAGGGTGCGGGACGCCCCGGGCTCGAGGGCCACCTTCGCGAACGCCTTGAGCTCCCGGGTCGGGCGGAGCACCGCGGCGCCGGGGTCGCCGACGTAGACCTGCACCGTCTCCGCGCCGGCGACGGCGCCGGTGTTGGTCACGGTGACCTGCACCTCGACCGTCGACGCGGCGCCCTCGCCGGACACCGTGGCCGCCACGCCCGCGTAGTCGAACGTCGTGTACGACAGCCCGTGCCCGAACGGGTACGCGACGTCGACGCCGCGGGTGTCGTACCACCGGTAGCCGATCAGCACGCCCTCGCCGTAGCGGACGTGCCCCGCCTCGCCGGGGAAGTTCCCGAACGCCGGGGTGTCCTCGACGCGGTGCGGGATCGTCTCGGCGAGCCGGCCGGACGGGGTGCGGACGCCCAGCAGCAGGTCGGCGACGGCCGAGCCGCCCGCCTGGCCGCCGAGCCAGGTCTCCAGGACCGCCGCGGCGTCGTCCTGCCACTCGACGGTCACCGCCGAGCCGTTGGCCAGCACGACCACGACCCGCGGCTGCACCGCCGCGACCGCGCGCAGCACCGCGAGCTGGTTCGCGGGCAGCGACAGGTGCGTGCGGTCGTACCCCTCGGACTCGTCCGGCGCCGGCAGCCCGAGGAACAGCAGCACCGTGCCGGCGCCGCGCGCCACCTCGACGGCCTCCGCCAGCAGCGCCGCGTCGTCGGGCGCGCCGTCGCCGGTGACGCCGGCCACCGAGAACCCCGCCGCGAACGGCAGCTCCGTGCCGGTCGCCGCCCGCAGCGCGGTGAGCGCGTCGTCCAGCCGGGTGGGGTTCACCTGCGAGGACCCCGCCCCCTGGTACCGCGGGGTGCGGGCGAACTCGCCGATCACCACGGCGTCCGCCGCGGCCTCCGCCGCGAGCGGCAGCACGGGCGCGCCGCCGACCGGGTCGTTCTTCAGCAGGACCGAGCCGTCCGCGGCGGCCTCCCGGGCCAGGGCGTGGTGCGCCTCGACGTCCACCTCGCCCGGCTCGGCCAGCGCGGGCTGCGCCCGGGCGACCAGCGTGAGCACCCGGCGGACGGCGACGTCGAGCACGCCCTCGTCGAGCCGGCCGTCCCGGACCGCCTGCACCACCAGCGCGTCGGTCCGCCCGCCCGTGGCCGGCATCTCCAGGTCCAGCCCGGCGGCGACGGCGGCGACCCGGTCCACCACGGCGCCCCAGTCGGAGACGACCAGCCCCTCGAAGCCCCACTCGTCGCGGAGGACCTCCGTGAGCAGCCACGGGTCCTGCGAGGCGTAGGTGCCGTTGACCCGGTTGTAGGCGCACATCACCGTCCACGGCTGCGCCCGGGTCACCACCCGCTCGAACGCCGGCAGGTAGATCTCCCGGAGCGTCCGCTCGTCGACGTCCGCGGA
>JAPSIJ010000378.1 GCA_031178805.1 Cellulomonas sp.
TCGGGCCCGGACGCACGAGAGCCCCGGACCGTCGGCGGTCCGGGGCTCTCGTCGTGCGGGGGTGCGGGTCAGCTGAAGGAGCCGCCGCACGCGCAGCTGCTGCCGGCGTTCGGGTTGTCGATCGTGAAGCCCTGCTTCTCGATCGTGTCCGCGAAGTCGATCGTGGCGCCCTCGAGGTAGGGGACGCTCATCCGGTCGACGACGACCTCGACGCCGTCGAAGTCCACCAGCGCGTCGCCGTCGAGCACGCGCTCGTCGAAGTACAGCTGGTAGATCAGGCCCGAGCACCCGCCGGGCTGCACCGCGATGCGCAGGCGCAGGTCGTCGCGCCCCTCCTGCTCGAGCAGGCTGCGCACCTTGTCGGCCGCGACGTCGGTGAGGACGACGCCGTGCGTCGCGGTCTCGGTGGTCTCGCTCATGGTGTCTCCTGACAGGTGGCTCGGATCAGTCACCGGCGCACGCTCGCGCGCGTGCCGGGGGCGGTCACGTCGTGCACAACCGCGCTGCCGCGTGATCTGTTCCCCAATGTACGCCCGCCGCGGCGCCGCACCACGGGACGCGCACACGACCCGCACGCGCTCAGCGCGACCACGTCCGGGCGATCCGCGGCACCCGGGCGCGCAGGGCCGCCGCGGCGTCGGCGGTCCACGCCGCCTCGTCCCCGGCGCGCTCCAGCACGGCGAACGCCCCGGCGAGGCCCGCGGCGGCCCAGTCCCGGCGCCCCGTCCCGAGCGCCGCGGCCACCGCGACCGCCGGCACCCCCAGCGGCAGCGCGGCGCGCGCGACCGCCCCGACCACGCCGGCGTCGAGCGCGGCGACGTCCAGCACGCCCGCCCCGGTGACCACCAGGTCGGCCGCCGCGACCCGCCCGGGCAGGTCGACCGCGTCCGCCACCCACGCGGGGCCGGGCACCAGCCGGGCGCCCAGCAGCCCGAGGGCGAACGCCGCTCCCCCGCCCGCGCCCGAGCCCGGGGCGAGCGCCGGCCGGGCGGGCGAGGCCTGGCCCGGCCCGGCGAGCAGGTCCCGCCGCGGGCCCGCCGCGCCCACCACGCCGCCCGCCACGCCCCCGGCCGCCTCGCCGGCCGCGTGCACCACGGCCGCCACCGCCCGCTCGACGTCCTGCGCGGCCGCGGCGGTGACCCGGCCGGCCGCGGCCAGGTCCGCCGAGACGCCGCCGAGCCCGAGCAGCGGCAGCTCGTGCGCGTGCAGCACCACCAGGTCCCGGCCGGCCAGCGCCGCGCGCAGCGCCGGCAGCGCGGCGAACGCGTCCCGGCCGGCGCCCGCGGACGCCGCCAGCCCGCGCGCCGCCGCCGGGGCCGCGGCCCCGAGCGCCGCCAGCAGCCCCGCCCCGGCGTCGTGCGCGACGGTGCGCCGCCCGCCGAGGCCCACGACCACCCGCCCGGCGCCGGTGTCCAGCGCCGCGGCCAGCAGCGTGCCGAGGCCGGCGGAGGTGGTCGCGGTGACGGGGACCGCGCCGGGGTCGGCGGCGCCGAGCACGACGGCGCCGTCCACGTACGCGGTCCGGCCGCCCGACGGCTCCGTGACGACGAGCACCGCGCCGGGCACCACCTCGCCGTGCGCGTCCGTGGCGGTGACCGACAGCAGCTCGCCGCCCCGGGCCGCGCGCAGCACGTCCAGCAGCCCGGGGCCGCCGTCCGACAGCGGGAGCGGCACGAGGGTGTCGCCGGGCGCCGCCTCGCGCCAGCCCGCGGTGATCGCGGCCACGGCCTCCGGCGCGGTCAGCGCGGGCCACGGGTCCCGGGGCCGGGAGCCGCGCGGACCCGCGACGCCGCCGGCGGGGCCGTCGTCCGGGCGCGCGTCGAACCGTCCCGGGGCGACGACCACGTGCACGCGGCGATCCTGCCACGGGCCGCGCGCCGCGGGCCGGAGGGCCCGGCCGGCGCCCCGGTGCGCTGTGCGATGATTCCGCGCGTGAGTCTGCTCGCCCCCGAGGCCACCTTCGCGGAGCCCGCCCCCTCCGCCCTCCTGCTGCTCGGCCAGGGCACCGACCTGGCGTCGGAGCGCGGCGTCGAGTGCGTCGGCGGCCTGCCCGCGGCCAGCGACCCCGACCTGGTGGAGCGCGCCCGCGCGGCCCGCGCCGCCCTCGGCGACCGGGCGTTCGTGCTGGGCCACCACTACCAGCGCGACGAGGTGATCGACTTCGCCGACGTCACGGGCGACTCGTTCAAGCTCGCGCGCGAGGCGGCCGCCCGGCCGGACGCGGAGTTCATCCTGTTCTGCGGCGTGCACTTCATGGCCGAGTCGGCGGACATCCTCACCTCCGACGCCCAGCAGGTCGTGCTGCCCGACATGGCCGCGGGCTGCTCGATGGCGGACATGGCGGCGATCGACCAGGTCGAGGACGCCTGGGACGTGCTGGTCGAGGCCGGGATCGCCGAGGACACCGTCCCGGTGACCTACATGAACTCCACCGCCGCGATCAAGGCGTTCACCGGGCGGCACGGCGGCACGGTGTGCACGTCGTCCAACGCGCACGTCGCGCTGCGCTGGGCGTTCGACCGCGTCGGCGGCGTCGACGGCACCGGCAAGGTGCTGTTCATGCCCGACCAGCACCTGGGCCGGAACACCGCGGTGCTCGAGCTCGGGATCCCGCTGGACGCGTGCGTGGTGTTCGACCCGCGCAAGCCGAACGGCGGCCTGACCACCCAGCAGCTCCGCGACGCCCGGATGATCCTGTGGCGCGGCCACTGCTCGGTGCACGGCCGGTTCTCGGCGCAGAACCTCGTGGACGTGCGCGCGGCGGTGCCGGACGTCACGGTGCTGGTGCACCCGGAGTGCAAGCACGAGGTGGTCACCGGGGCCGACATGGTCGGCTCGACGGAGTACATCATCAAGGCCCTGGACGCCGCGCCCGCCGGCTCGGCGTGGGCGATCGGCACCGAGCTCAACCTGGTCCGCCGGCTCGCGAAGGCGCACCCGGACAAGCAGATCTCGTACCTCGACTCCACGGTCTGCTTCTGCTCGACCATGAACCGGATCGACCTGCCGCACCTGGTGTGGGCGATGGAGTCGCTGCGCGACGGCCGCGTGGTGAACCGGATCGTCGTCGACGCCGACGACGCGCACTGGGCCCG
>JAPSIJ010000033.1 GCA_031178805.1 Cellulomonas sp.
GTGAACATCGGGCCGAAGATCACCGGGATGTCCCGCTCGGCGAGCACGTCGGCGACCTTGTGGCCCTCGGTGCCGTGGTTGATCACCAGCCGGTAGCCGAACTCGTCGGCCAGCCGGATCGCCGTGACGATGTCGTCGTGCCGGTGGGTGTGCTGGTCCCAGACGAGCTCGCCGTCCAGCACCCGCGCGAGCGTGTCCAGCGTCAGGTCGGTCCGGAACGGCTCGCCCTTGGCCTCGGCGGCGGCGCGGGCGGCGCGGTAGTGCTGGGCGTCGGCGAACGCCTGCCGGATCACCATGGCGGTGCCGAGCCGGGTGGACGGCGTCTGCTTCTTCTCGCCGTAGACCCGCTTCGGGTTCTCGCCCAGCGCGGACTTCACGCTGACCGACGCGGAGATCACCTGCTCGTCGATCGTGCGGCCGCCCCAGCACTTCATCGCGACGCTCTGGCCGCCGATCGGGTTGCCCGAGCCGGGCTTCACGACCACCGAGGTGATGCCGCCGGACAGCGCGTCCCGGAAGCCCTCGTCGTCGATGTTGACGGCGTCGACGGCGCGCACGGCGGCCATGTTGGGGCCGGTCATCTCGTTGGTGTCGTTGCCGGCGACGCCCTCGCCCTCCTCGTGGATGCCCACGTGGCCGTGCGCCTCGACGAACCCGGGCAGCACCCAGCGGCCGGTGGCGTCGATCACCGTCGCGCCCTCGGGCACGACGACGTCGGCGCCGACCGCCTCGATGCGGCCGTCGCGGATCAGCACGGTGCCGCCCTCGACGGGGGCGGAGGAGACGGGGACGACGTAGCCGCCGGTGACGGCGACGAGGGAGGGCGTGGAGGTCATGGCGTTCACCGTACGTCCCCGCCCGGAGGGGTCGCCCGCGCGCCGGGGGTCCCGCGGATGTGGCACCGTGACGTGGTGCGATACGTGATCATCGGCGCCGGCGCGGTCGGCGGGACCATCGGCGGGCTGCTGGCGGAGGCAGGGCGCGAGGTCGTCCTCGTGGCGCGCGGCGCCCACCTGGACGCGGTGCGGGCCGACGGCCTGCACCTGACCACGCCCGCGGGCGCGCGGACCGTCACCGCCCCGGCGGCCGGCGGCCCGGAGGACGTCGAGCTGCGCCCCGGCGACGTGCTGGTGCTGGCCGTCAAGAGCCAGGACACCGCGGCGACGACCGCGCAGTGGGCGGGCCGCCCGGTCACCGGCGGCCGCACCGCCGGCGAGGACCTGCTGCTGGTCTGCGCGCAGAACGGCGTGGACAACGAGCGCACGGCGCTGCGGCGGTTCGCCCGGGTGGCCGGCATGTGCGTCTGGCTGCCGGCGACGTTCCTCGAGCCCGGCCGGGTGTCCGCCGCGGGCAGTCCGGTCACCGGCGTCCTGACGCTCGGCACGGTCCCCGCGGGCGCGCCCGACCCGGACCTCGCCGCGGTCGGCGCGGACCTCGAGGCGGCGGGCTTCCGCGCCCCGGTGGTCGAGGACGTCATGGCGTGGAAGTACGCCAAGCTGCTGAGCAACCTCGGCAACGCCGTCGAGGCGCTGTGCGGGTCGACCCGCGAGCCCGCCGCGCGCGAGCTGCTGGCCGCGGCCGGCGCCGAGGCGCGCACGGTCCTCGCTGCCGCCGGCGTCGAGCCCACCTCGCCGGAGGAGGAGGCGGACGCGCGCGGCGACTTCACGCTGGTCGACCTGCCGGGCGTCACGCGCCGCGGCGGCTCCACCTGGCAGAGCCTGGTGCGCGGCGCCGGGTCCGTGGAGGCCGCCTACCTGAACGGCGAGATCGTCCTGCTGGGCGCCCTGCACGGCGTGCCGGCGCCGGTGAACGCCGCGCTGCTGCGGCTCACCGAGCAGGCGGCCGCGCGCGGGGACCAGCCCGGCAGCCACGACGCCGCGGAGGTCCTGGCCGCGGCGCGGGCCGCCGCGTGACCGCGCCGCCGGCGGGCGGCTCCCCGCCCGAGCCGGCCGCAGGCGCCCCCGCCGGCACGCCGCCCCCGCGGCCGGTGCTGCCGGCAGGGCCCGCGTCCACCCGGGTCGACCGCTGGGTCTGGGCGGTGCGCCTGACGAAGACCCGCGCGCTCGCCGCCGCCGCGTGCCGCGCCGGGCACGTCCGCGTCAACGGCGACCGCGCGAAGCCCGCCACGAGCGTCAAGGTCGGCGACGAGGTGCGGGTCCGCGGCGAGGGGCCCGAGCGCATCGTCGAGGTGGCGCACGTCCTGGAGCGCCGGGTCGGCCCCGGGCCGGCCGCCACGGCGTACCTCGACCACACCCCGGCTCCCCCGCCGCCCGAGCAGGTCGCCGTCGCGGCGCAGCGCGACCGCGGCGCGGGCCGCCCCACCAAGCGCGAGCGCCGGGAGATCGACCGGCTCCGCGGCCGCGAGCACTAGCCGCCGCCCTCCGCCGCCCCGGCGAGCGGTCCCACGCCGAGCCGCCGCGCCAGGCCCATCGCGTCCACGGGCGCGCGCACCTTCACGTCGTTGTCGAAGTACACGAACACGTCCCGCCCCCCGGGCGCGGGCGGCGCGGCCGGCCCGAGCCGCCGCGCGTCCGCGGGCTCGCCGCCGGACACCCAGGCGCGGACGCGGTCGGCCCACCGGTCCAGCGCGGGGTCGTCGTAGCCGGACACGTACAGCTCGGAGTCGCCGTGCAGCCGGACGTAGACCACGTCCGAGGTGACGTCCTCGAGGTACGGCCACCGGCCGGCGGTGTCGGCGACGACCAGCCCGATGCCGTGCTCGCGGAGCAGCGCGGGGAACTCCGGGGTCTCGAACGTGGCGTGCCGGACCTCGAGCACGTGCCGCAGCGGGCGGTCGGCGTCGGTGGTGGTCCACGCGCGGTCGTCCAGGCGCTCGTCGTGCCGGGCCGCGAGCGCCGCGGCCGCCGCGGTGGTCCGGGGCAGCAGGTCGAAGAACCGCGCCAGCCGGTCCGGGTCGTAGCCCAGCGTGGGCGGCAGCTGCCACAGCACCGGGCCGAGGGTGTCGCCGAGCGCCAGCACCCCGGAGGCGAAGAAGTTGGCCAGCGGGACCTCGACGTCCGCGAGCTTCTTCATGTGGGTGACGAACCGGCCGCCCTTGACGGAGAACACGAAGCCGGGCGGCACCTCGGCGCGCCACGCCTGGTAGGACTCGGGGCGCTGCAGGGCGTAGAAGGAGCCGTTCACCTCGATCGTGCCGAGGTGCCGCGAGGCGTGCTCCAGCTCGCGGCGCTGCGGCAGGCCCTTCGGGTAGAACACCCCGCGCCAGGGCGCGTACCGCCAGCCGGAGATGCCGATGCGGGCGGTGGCGGCCATGTCCAGCGACGCTAGGCAGCGGGCGGGCACCCGGCAACCGGGCGGTGCGGCACCGGCGCCGTCACCAGCGCCGACGCCCCCCGGGACACCGCGCGTTCAGCGCGTCGACACGCGCGGGACGCCGGGTGCGGGTATGCCTGGTCCGTGCACGCCGACGCCACGCCGCCGCCCGTCCCCGCCGCCCCGTCGGGCGACGGGCCCGACCGACCCGCGCGCGGCCGCTGGCCGGTGGCGGCCTGGGCGCTGTGGGACTGGGGGTCGGCGGCGTTCAACGCGGTCATCACGACGTTCGTGTTCACCCGGTGGCTGACCAGCGACGCGTTCGTCGACCCGGCCGTGGTCGCGGCCGGCGGCGACCCGCTGGAGGCGGCGCTGGCCGAGCACTCCACCTGGCTGGGCTGGGGGCTGACCGCGGCGGGCGTGCTGATCGCGCTGCTGGCACCGTTGGCGGGCACGCGCGCGGACGGCTCCGGCCGCCGGCGCCGCGGGCTGGCGGTGCAGACCGCCGCGACCGTCGCGCTGTGCGCGGCGATGGTGCTCGTCCGGCCGGACCCGGACGCGCTCACCTGGAACCTGCTGCTCGGCATCGCCCTGCTGGCGACGGCGAACCTGACGTTCGAGCTGGCGTCCGTGCACTACAACGCGCTGCTGCCCCGGGTGGCGACCCCGGCGACGCTCGGGCGGATCAGCGGGCTCGGCTGGGGCGCGGGCTACCTCGGCGGCATCGTGCTGCTGCTGGTGCTGTTCGTCGGGTTCATCAACCCGGAGGTCGGCTGGTTCGGGGTCACCGGCGAGGACGGCTGGAACATCCGGATCGCGGTCCTGCTCTCGGCGCTGTGGTTCGGCGCGTTCGCGGTCCCGGTGCTGCTCGCGGTGCCCGACCCGCCGGCGACCGGCGCGGCCCGCCGCCGGCCCGGCGTGGCCGAGGCGTACCGGCGGATCGTCGCCGACGTGCGCGACCTGTGGCGCACCTCCCGCGGCACGGTGCTGTTCCTGCTGGCGAGCGCCGTGTACCGCGACGGGCTCGCGGGAGTGTTCACGTTCGGCGCGGTGATCGCGTCCGGCACGTTCGGCTTCTCGGCCAGCGAGGTCGTGGTGTTCGCGATCGCGGCGAACGTGGTCGCCGGGATCGCCACGCTGCTCGCCGGGCTGCTGGACGACCGGGTCGGGCCGCGCGCGCTGATCGTCGCCTCGCTCGTCGGGCTGGTCGTGGCGGGCGTGGCGACGTTCGCCCTCGCCGACGGCGGGCGGACGGTGTTCTGGGTGTGCGGGCTGGCGCTGTGCGTCTTCGTCGGCCCGGCGCAGTCCGCCAGCCGGTCGCTGCTGACCCGCGTGGCGCCGCCGGGGCGGGAGAGCCAGATCTTCGGCCTGTACGCCACCACCGGCCGTGCGGCGTCGTTCCTCGCGCCGCTGGCGTTCTCGACGTTCGTCGCCGTGGCGGGCTCCCAGCGCTGGGGCATCCTGGGGCTCGTGCTGGTGATCGCGATCGGCCTCGGCGCCCTGCTGCCCCTGCGGCTCCCCCTGCCCCGCCCCGCCGCGGAGCGCGCGTGACGCGCTGGGAGCCGGACCTGCTCGGACCGGGCTGGGAGCGCACGACGCTGGCGCTGTCCGCGACGGACCCGGACCTGGTCGCCACCGTGGTCCGCCGCACGCCGGCGGGCGCGACCGGCGGGCCGGCCGTGCTGCACGTGCACGGGTTCAACGACTACTTCTTCCAGACCCACCTCGCCGAGGCCCTCGAGGCCGCCGGCCACACCTTCTACGCGATCGACCTGCGCCGGTGCGGGCGGTCCTGGCGCGAGGGCCAGGTGCCGCACTACGTGGACGACCTCGCCGAGTACCGGGTGGACCTGGGGCTGGCCGCCGGGCTGCTGCGCGAGGAGCTGGGGCACGACCGGCTCGCGGTGCACGCGCACTCGACCGGCGGGCTGACCGCCGCGCTCTGGGCCGCCAGCCCCGCCGGCCGCGCCGCGGTGGACGCGCTGGTGCTGAACAGCCCGTGGTTCGACCTGAACGCCCGCTGGTTCCACCGGGTGGTGTCCACCTGGGTGCTGGACACCCTCGGGCCGGTGGACCGGATGCGCGTGCTCGCGGACGGCCCCTCGGCCTACTCGTGGCACCTGCACGCGGACAACGGCGGCCGGTGGACCTACGACCGCGCCCTGAAGCCGGCCGAGGGATTCCCGGTGCGCGCGGGGTGGCTGCGCGCCGTGCGCCGGGGCCAGGCCCGGCTCGCCCGCGGGCTGGGCCTCGAGGTGCCGGTGCTGGTGTGCACCGCCGCGGAGTCGGGGCCGAACGCGCGCGGCAACCCCCGGCTGGACGCGCAGGACACCGTGCTCGACGTGGCGCAGATCCGGGCACGGGCGCCGCGGCTGGGCGACGACGTGACGCTCGTGACCATCCCGGGCGGCGTCCACGACCTGTCGCTGTCGGCCGACGGCCCGCGCCGGGCGTACCTGGCGACGGTCGTCGAGTGGCTGGCGACGGCGGCCGCGGCCGCCTGACCCGGTCGGGACGGCGACGGCGGGCCGGGCTGTCGGCACCGTGCGGCATGCTGGTGCGGTGCCCGCGCCGACCTCCCTGCCCGCGCCCGGGGCCGCCCCCGGCGCCGCGGCGGACGCGGGCGCGCCGCTGACCGGCACCTACCGGCCGGACGGCCCGCTGGACGTGCGGCTCACGCTGCAGCTGGTGCGCCGCGGCGGCGGCGACCCCGCCCTGCGGGTGCTGCCCGACGGCACGGTCTGGCACGCGCTGCGCACCGCGGCCGGCCCGGCGACGCTGCACCTGCGCCCCGCGGCGGGCGGCGGCGTGGCGGCGACGGCGTGGGGCCCCGGCGCCGAGCGGGCGCTGGCGGGCGTGCCCGCGCTGCTCGGCGCGCACGACGACCCGCGGACGTTCGACCCCGCCGGGCACCTCGGCCTCGCCGCGGCGCACCGCCGGCTGCGGGGGCTGCGGATGCCGCGGACCGGCGACGTGCTGGGCGCCCTGGTGCCCGCGGTCCTGGAGCAGCGGGTGGTGTCGGTGGACGCGCACGACGCCTGGCGGTGGCTGCTGCTGCGGCACGGCAGCACGCCGCCCGGCCCCGCCCCGGCCGGGATGCGGGTGCCGCCGGATGCGCTCGGCTGGCGGCAGGTCCCGGTGTGGGACTGGCGGCGCGCGGGCGTCGACGACCAGCGGTCCTCGACGGTGCTGCGCGCCGCGGCGGTCGCCCGCCGGCTGCAGGAGGGCGCCGCGCTCGCGCCCGCGGAGCTGCGCCGCCGGCTGCTGACCGTGCCCGGCATCGGGGTGTGGACCGTGGCCGAGACCACCCGGCGGGTGCTCGGCGACGCCGACGCCGTGTCGGTGGGCGACCTGCACCTGCCGCGCCTGGTCGGCGCGGGCGTCGCCGGCCGCCGGGTGGAGCAGCACGAGGTGCTCGACGTGCTCGCGCCGTGGGCGCCGCACCGCGGGCGGGTCGTGCGGCTGCTGGAGCTGACCGACCGGGAGCGCGCGCCGCGGCACCGGCCGCGCCCGCCGCGGGCCGTGCGCCCGGCCTGAGCCGGAATACCGCGCCCGGCCGGACCGCTGCACAATGGGCACGTCCCGCTAGAGCAGCCGAGGAGCCCCGTGAACCAGCCCCGCATGAACGTCGAGTCCTTCAACCTCGACCACCGGACCGTCGCCGCGCCGTACATCCGGCTCGCGGACAAGAAGGCGCTCCCGGCGGGCGACGTCATCAGCAAGTACGACGTCCGCTTCGCGCAGCCGAACAAGGCCCACCTGGAGATGCCGGTGGTGCACTCGCTCGAGCACATGTTCGCCGAGCACTCCCGCAACCACAGCGACCGGGTGATCGACTTCTCCCCGATGGGCTGCCAGACGGGCTTCTACCTGATCCTGCAGGGCGAGTGGGCCGAGGACGACGTCTACACCCTCGTGCAGGAGACCCTGGAGGACATCACCGAGGCGGGCGAGGTGCCGGCCGCGAACGAGGTGCAGTGCGGGTGGGGCGCCAACCACACCCTCGAGGGCGCGCAGGGCGCCGCGCGCGAGTTCCTCGCGCACCGCGCCGAGTGGAGCACGGTGACCGCGTGAGCGCGCTCGCGGGCGTCGACGCGGTCGTCGCCGTCGCCATGCCGGACGAGGCCGCGCCGTTCCTGGAGCGCGCCGACCGGGTCGGCGACCCCGCGACGGTCGGCGGCGCCGAGCACCACGTGCTGACGCTCGCCGGCCGCGAGGTGCTGCTGGTCCGTGGCGGCATCGGCCTGGCCAACGCCGCGTCCGCCGCGTCGGCGGCGCTCGTGCTGGTGTCCGCGGCCCGCGGCGGCGAGGCGCCCGCGGCGCTGATCAGCGCGGGCAGCGCCGGCGGCGTCCAGGCCGGCGTGCACGTCGGCGACGTGGTCGTCGGCACGGAGCACCTGTACACGAACGCCGACGCGCGCGCGTTCGGGTACGCGCTCGGCCAGGTGCCGGGCATGCCCGCGACCTACCACGGCGACCCGGCGCTGCGGGGCGCCGCCCTGGGCGCGGACGCCGGCGACCTCACGGTCCGCACCGGCCTGATGCTGTCGGGCGACGCGTTCGTGGACGCCTCGCTGGTCGGCCCGGTGCGCGAGCAGTTCCCGGGCGGCCTGTCGACCGACATGGAGACCACCGCCCTGGCGCAGGTGGCGCACGTCTACGGCGTGCCGTTCCTCGCGGTCCGGGGCATCTCGGACCTGTGCGGGCCCGCCGGCGCCGACGACTTCCTCACCCACGTCGACGACGCGGCCGACCGGTCCGCGGCCGTCGTGCTGGGGATGCTCGCCCGGGTGGGCGCCCCCGCCTGACGCACGCACGCGGCCGTCGCGCCGGGACCGGCCCGCGGGTCAGGCCCCGACGCGGCGGCCGTCGTCGTCGCGGTCCGCCCGCCCGTCGCGCGACCGCACGGCGCGCGCCCCGCCGCGACCGCCCCGGCCGCCCTGCTTGGCGTCGTACATCACCTGGTCGGCGTCGTGCAGCAGCAGCTCGGTCGTGTGGTACCGGTCCGCCACCGCCGCCCCGACGCTCGCGCTGACCCGCGCGGTCTCCCCCGCCACGTCCACGGCGACCTCGCCCATGGCGGACGCCGCGGCGATCGCCCGCCGGACCTGCGCCGGCGTCCCGGTCACCAGCAGCGCGAACTCGTCGCCCCCGAGCCGCGCCACGGCGCTGCCGGCGGGCACGAGGGACCGCAGCCGGTCGGCGACCGCGACCAGCACCCGGTCCCCCACCGCGTGCCCGAAGCCGTCGTTGACGGCCTTGAAGTCGTCCAGGTCCACGTACATCACCGCGACGCTGCGCCGCTTGCCGAGCGGCCCGGCGGCGAGCGCGGCGTCCACCAGCCGGTGGAAGTGCGCGCGGTTGACCAGGCCCGTGAGCGCGTCGTGGTCGACCATGTGCGCCAGCCGCTCCTCGAGCGCCTTCTCCTGCGTCACGTCCAGCAGCACGCCGTGCATCTGCGGGCGGCCGTCCCGGTCCCGGCGCAGCACGGCGTCGTCCCGGACCCACACGTCGTGGCCGTCGCGGTGCCGCAGCCGGTACGTGATGGACGGGAGCATCTCGCCGTCCGCGACCCCCGCGCGGAGCGCCTCCTCGTGGGTGCGCACCGGGCGGTCGGCCGGGTGGATGGCGCGCGCCCAGGCGCCCGGGTCGGTCAGCCAGTCCTGCGCGGCGTAGCCGAGCATCCACTCCAGCCGCGGGCTGACGTAGGTGAACCGGCCGTCCGGGCCGGGCTCGGCGATGTAGACCACCGCCGGGACGTGCTCGACCAGCAGGCGGTAGTGCAGCTCGGCGGCGCGCAGCTCGTCGGCCAGGCGCTTGCGCTCGGTGATGTCCTGCACGGTGCCGACGGCGTAGTCGGGGCGGCCGTCGGCGTCCCGGACCAGGGACACCGTCAGGTCGACCCACAGCGTGGTGCCGTCCTTGCGGACGAACCGCTTCTCCATCGCGAAGCCGTCGCCGTCGCCGTCGAGCATCGCGGCGAACAGCCGGTCGTTCTCCGCCACGTCCTCGGCGGCCGTGTACGCGGAGAACGGCATCGCGGCGAACTCCTCGGTGGAGTACCCGAGCAGCCGGCGCAGCGTGTCGTTGGTCAGCGGGGTGCGGCCGTCGAGCTGGACCAGCCCGATCCCGACGGGCGCCGCCTCGATCAGGCTCTCGAGCTGCCGGATCCGCTGCGCCTGCCGGGCGACGACCGCGACGGCGTCCTCGGACGGCTCACCGCGCCGACGACGGCGGGGCAGCCCGGGGGCGCGGCCCGCGCCCTCCGCCGCCGACGCCGGCGGGCGCGGCGTGACCCCGCCCAGGGGCAGGCCGCCGTCGCGCGTGAGCGCCGCCAGCGCCCCGCGGAGCAGCCGTGCTCCCTCGGCGGGGTCCTGCCACCCGTCCTGCCCTGCGGCACCCACCGTGCTGATCCGTCCTCGCTCGTCCGACGCGGCGACCACGCCGCGCACCTGGTGGTGTCATCGGCGCGGCCGCGGGTCATCTGAGCGCTCGACCGGGTGGTCGCGGCCCGCGAGCGGGTGAGGTCTCAGACCTCCGAGGAGCCGAGGTCGGGGCCGGCCACGAACCGGACCCGCGCCTCGGCCGCGCCGTGCAGCTCCAGCAGCACGACCTCGTTGCCCCCGTCCCGCAGGACGGGGCCCGGCACGTACAGCGTCGCCGTGGGCCCGGCGCTCCAGTACCGGCCCAGCGGGAAGCCGTTCACCCAGGCCAGCCCCTTGCCGAACCCGTCGGTGCGCAGGAAGTGGTCCGCGCCGGCGACGGTGTCGACCGTCCCGCGCAGGAACGCCGGGCCGGCGACCGGGGCCGCCGGGTCGGCGACCGGGGCGTCGGCGAGCAGTGCGGCCACGGCGGGCTCGAGCTCGTCCAGCCGCAGCGGCACGGTCTCCCACGCCGTGAGCTCGCGGGTGGCGGTGCGGGCGGGCCCGACCAGCCCCTTGGGCTCGCCGATCCGCGGCCCGTAGTTGACGCGCCCCTGGTCCTCGACCAGCAGGGTCAGCTCGCCGTCCCGGGCGGGCAGCGGCAGGGTCCGCCCGTGCTCCGTGCGGCTGAGGACGCCCACCGGCTCGCCGTCCAGCGCCACCACCGCGCGGTCGCGCACCTCGGCCAGGGTGAGCACCCGGTCCTCGGCGGTGACGCGCGTCCGGTAGAGCGTGAACCCGGACCAGTGCCCGAGCTCGTCGGTGGTGGGCAGGTGGTCGTGGGCCGCGGCGTCGCCGAGCACGCCGACGGCGTCGGCGAGCGGCAGCCGGCGGTCGAGCAGCACCTCGCGCTCCGGCGCGGGCGCGCGCTCGGCGGGCACCTCGTCGGGGACGGGCGCGTACCGGCCGATGACCTCGCGCATGGCGTGGTACTTGGCGGTCGGCGTGCCGTCCTCCGCGAGCGGGGCGTCGTAGTCGTACGACGTGGTGATCGGCAGGTACGTGCCCTTGTCGTTCGCGCCGTTCGTGAGCCCGAAGTTGGTCCCGCCGTGGAACATGTAGAGGTTCACCGACGCGCCCATCGCGAGCAGGTCGTCGAGGTCCTGCGCGTTCGTCTCCGGCGGGGCGACGTGGTGGTGCTGGCCCCAGGAGTCGAACCAGCCGTTCCAGAACTCCATGCACATCAGCGGGCCGGTCGGCTGGTGCCGGCGCAGCAGGCCGAGCTTCTCCGCCGCCCGGGACCCGAAGGTGACGGTGCGGTGCAGCTCGGGCACGCTGCCGCGGGCCTGCATGGTGTCGTCCGCCTGGTCGCAGCTGAGCAGCGGCACCTCGATGCCGCGGTCCCGCACCATCGCGATCAGCGCGCGCAGGTAGTCGTGGTCGTCGCCGTAGGCGCCGTACTCGTTCTCCACCTGCACGGCCACGACGGGCCCGCCGCGGGTGACCTGCCGCTGCGCGACCAGCGGCAGCAGCTGGTCGTAGTACTGCTCGATGGCCGCGAGGTAGCGCGGCTCGTGCCGCCGGACGCCGACGTCCGGGTCGGCCAGCAGCCAGCCCGGCAGGCCGCCGCCGTCCCACTCGGCGCAGATGTACGGCCCTGGCCGGACGATGGCGTGCAGGCCCTCGGCGGCCACGAGGTCCAGGAACCGCCCGAGGTCGCGCCGGCCGTCGAGGTCGAACCGCCCGCGCTCGGGGGCGTGGAAGTTCCAGGCCACGTACGTCTCGATCGTGTTCAGGCCCATCAGCCGCGCCTTGCGGATCCGGTCGGCCCACTGGTCGGGGTGCACCCGGAAGTAGTGCAGGGCGCCGGAGATCACCTGGTGCGGGCGGCCGTCGAGCAGGAAGTCGCTCTCGCCGATCTCGAACGTGGGCATGGCTGTGCTGTGCTCCCGGGTCTCGTGGGTGGTGGTGCGGGTGACGCGGGCACGGCCGGCGGCGGGGCGCGGGCCCCGGCCGCCGGCCGTGCACGGGGTCAGTCGGTCGTGAAGCCCTGCTCGGCGCCGTAGGCGAGGGACTGCTGCTGCCAGTCCGCGAAGCCCTCGGTCAGCGTCGTGCCGCCGACGTACGCCTGGCCCACCGTGTCGTTGAAGATGCTGTTCGCGTACACCTGGAACGGCAGGTACTGCCAGCCCTCGACGACGTCCGCCGCCGACTGCGACAGCACCTCGTTGACCTTCTGGCCGCCGAAGTACTCGAACTCCTTGTCCAGGAACTCGTCGGACTCCAGGTCCGCGGTCGTCGCCGGGAAGGCGCCGCCGTCGATCCGGGTCTGCACGCCGTCACCGGCGTTGGCGTACTCCAGGAACTCGTACGCGAGCTCGGCGTTGCTGCTCGCCGCCGGGATCGCGAGCGCCGAGCCGCCGTTCTCGGAGGTGTCGGACGCGCCGGCCTCCCACTGCGGCATCTGCGCGACGCGCCACTGGCCCGCGCCGGCCGCGACGCCGGACTCGAGGTTCGCGGGCATCCACGCGCCGATGGTCAGCGTCGCGATGGTGCCGTTGCCCAGGCCCTGGTACCACTCGTCGCTCCACGAGCTGGTCGGGGCGAGGAGGTCCTCGTCGAGCAGCTGCTGCCACAGGTCGGCGAACCGCTGCGTGCCCTCGTCGGCCAGGTCGATCGACACGTCCGTGCCGTCGACCGAGAACGGCCGGCCGCCGGCCTGCCAGATCATGCTCGTGGCGAAGCCCGCGTCACCCGTGTCGTTGGCGATGTAGACGTTCGGGTCCGCGGCGTGCAGGGCACGCGCCGCCTCCAGGTACTCGTCCCAGGTGGTGGGGACCTCGACGCCGTACTTCTCGAACACGGTGGTGTTGTAGAACAGCGCCATCGGGCCGGAGTCCATCGGCAGGCCGTAGATGCCGTCGCCCTGCTGCACCGACGCCCACGGGCCCGGCGTGAACGTGCCGTCCAGGTCCGTGGCGCCGAGGTCGGACAGGTCCGTGAGCGCCTCGCCGATCGCGAACTGCGGCACGGCGTAGTACTCGATCTGCGCGACGTCCGGGACGCCCGAGCCGGC
>JAPSIJ010000379.1 GCA_031178805.1 Cellulomonas sp.
GGGCGTACGCCACGTCGAGCGCGCCGACGTGCCCGGCGACCGCGACGTGCGCGACCGCGAGCCCGCACGTGGTGACCGCGACGGGGACCGGCCACCGGCGGCGGAACCACAGCACGCCGAGGGCGAGCACCGTCAGGACGACCGACAGCGCACCGCCCGGCGCGCCGGGGACGAGGGCCTGGCCGTCGTCCACCCCGACGTTCGGCCCGCTGCTGCTCACCACCGGCCCGACGTCCGAGATCGCGCTCAGCGCGAACAGCAGGCAGACCAGCACGTCCGAGGCGACGGGGTGCACGGCGAAGAACCGGCGCACCCGGCCCAGGCGGCGGGCGTCGAGCTCGGTGAACGGCGGCGCGGCCGCGGGCTCGGTCAGCGGTGCCTCCGGCGGTGCGACGGGACGGGGGGACGGGTCGGGCGGGCCTGCGGGGACGCGGGCGGCCCCGTCCCGGTGGTCGGGACGGGGCCACCCTGCCACGGCGGCGGGCCGGGTCAGGCGTCGCGGCGGCGGGTCAGCACCACCGCGCCGGCCAGCGCGACCACGCCCCAGGCCAGCAGGACGCCGTAGCCCTCCCAGGGCGACAGCACCGCCTCGGGGCCGCCGGTCTGCACGATCTGGCTGCCCGCGGACATCGGCAGGTACGGGCTGATCCGCTCGAAGAACGTCCACGGGATGGAGGCGAAGACGCCCTCCACCACCAGCAGCAGGCCGAGCACGGTGGCGAGCGCGCCGGCGGAGTGCCGCAGCATCGCGCCGATGCCGTAGGCCAGCAGCGCGATGGCCGCCAGGTACAGCGGGGCGCCGAGCAGGATCCGCTGGTTCAGCCCGTCGCCGAGGTCGACGCGGTAGGCCTCGCCGAGCACCGGGTAGGTGACCGCCCAGGACAGCAGGGTGCCGACCACGCCGGTGACGAAGGTGACGACCACGACGACCAGCGCCTTGGCGAGCACCGCCGGGGTCCGCGCGGGCGCGGCGGTCAGGGTGCTGCGGATCATCCCGGTGGAGTGCTCGCCGGTGATGGTCAGCACCGCGAGGACGCAGATCGCGAGCTGGGCGAACTGGATGCCGCCGACCAGGTTCGCGGCCGTGTACGGGCCGAGGTCCGCGCCCGTCTGCGCCATCTCCTGGGTGCCGAAGTAGGCGATCATCCAGGCGATGCCGGCCTGCACCAGGACGGTGATCGGCAGCACCCACCAGGTGGAGCGCACGGACCAGAGCTTGATCCACTCCGACCGGACCAGCCGGGCGAACGTCACGCGGACGTCCGACGCCGGGCGGGCGGCGGCGCGGGTGCTGGGGACGGTGGCGGTGGCGCTCATCGCCGGGCCTCCTCGGGGGCGGTCGCCGGCGCGGCGACGGGGGTGGCGGAGTGGTACTCGACGTCGTCCGCGGTCAGCGACATGTACGCCGCCTCCAGGGACGCGGACAGCGGGGTGAGCTCGTGCAGCACGAGCGCGTCGCGGGCGGCGAGCTCGCCGACGGTCTGCGCGGTCGCGCCGCTGACCTCCAGGACGCCGGCCTCCACCGACGTCACGGTGACGTCCGGGCCCTGCAGCAGCTCGGCGAGCCGGCCGGCCTGCGGGCTGCGCACGCGCACCCGGGTGCCGGACGCGCCGGCGACGATCTCCTGCACCGGGGCGTCGGCGATGATCCGGCCGCGGCCGATCACCAGGAGGTGGTCGGCGGTGACGGCCATCTCGCTCATCAGGTGCGAGGACAGGAACACCGTCCGGCCCTCGGCGGCCAGGCCGCGGACCAGGGTGCGCACCCACAGCACGCCCTCCGGGTCCAGGCCGTTGACCGGCTCGTCGAGGATCAGCGTGCGCGGGTCGCCGAGCAGGGCCGCGGCGATGCCGAGCCGCTGGCCCATGCCGAGCGAGAAGCCGCCGACCCGCTTGCCGGCGACGGCGTTCAGGCCGGTCATCTCGACGACCTCGTCCACGCGCCGGCGGCCGATGCCGTGGGTGGCGGCGACGGCGCGCAGGTGGTTCGTCGCGGAGCGGCCGGAGTGCACGGCCTTGGCGTCCAGCAGCGCGCCGACCTCGGTCAGCGGCGAGCGGTGCTGCGCGTACGGGCGGCCGTTCACGGTCACGGTGCCGGCGGTGGGCCGGTCGAGGCCCATGATCATCCGCATCGTGGTGGACTTCCCGGCGCCGTTCGGGCCGAGGAACCCCGTGACCTTGCCGGGCTGGACGGTGAAGTCGATGCCGGCGACGGCGGTCTTCTTCCCGTACCTCTTGGTCAGTCCCCTTGCCTCGATCATGGTGTCCTCACTGGGTGGTTCCGGCTGGTACCCCCGACGCTACGGACGCCCGTCCCGCCCGGGAACGCCCGTGCGGCCGATCCCGGGGGCCGGGGGACTCGGCACTGCGGCGTACCGGGTCCGCCCTGGGGATGACCTGGGGGCCTGTGCGGGGCGTCGGGAACTTCCTGGGCCGGCGCGGCGTTCTCCTCAGACGAACCACTGCCGGCTCGATCTCGAACCGACTCCTGGAGGACCGATGAGCAACCCGGTGTTCAACAACAGCGCCGTCTTCGGCGACCCGCGCGCCCGCGGCAGCCGGGCCGCCCGTCAGCAGCAGCAGCCCGCGGGGCCGTACGGCGCCGCCACCGCCACGGGACCGGTGATCGAGGCGCAGTCGCTGGAGCACATGTACGGCGCCCCGGCCGCGACGACCCGCGACACGGGCCGCCTCACCTACGACGACGTCATCATGAAGACCGGCGGGCTGCTCGCGCTGCTCGTGGTCGTCGCGGCGGCGACGTGGAACTTCGCGCCGGGCCTGTGGCCGCTGGGCGCGATCGTCGGCCTGGTCCTCGGCCTGGTCAACGCGTTCAAGCGCAACCCCAGCCCGGCGCTGATCATCGCCTACACGGCCGCGCAGGGCGTGTTCCTCGGCGGCATCAGCCTGGCGTTCCAGAACATGACGATCGGCAGCACGGGCAGCGCGGAGCCGATCGTGCTGCAGGCCGTCGTCGCCACCATGGCGACGTTCGCCGCCGCGCTGTTCCTGTTCAAGTCCGGCAAGGTCCGGGTCACGCCGAAGTTCACGCGCTGGCTGCTGATCTCCATGGTCGGCTACCTGGCGTTCTC
>JAPSIJ010000380.1 GCA_031178805.1 Cellulomonas sp.
ACCGCGCGCGCCGGCTGCTGGCGCACCTGCCGCCCGCCGAGGCCGAGGCGATGGCGCTCACCGTGTGGGCCGGTCTGTCGCCCCGCGAGGCGGCCGAGGTGCTCGGGTGCAGCGTCACCGCGCTGAGCTCCCGGCTGTCCCGGGCCCGCGCCCGGCTGGCCGCCGTGCTGGCCGGCGACGACGACCGGGGGAGGAGGGACCGATGACGCACGAGGACGACGCCGACCTGCGTGCGGCGCTGGCCGAGGTGGCCGCGCTGCGCGCCGCCCTCGAGGCGCACGGGCTCGGGCCCGACCCGGCGGACGACCTCCCCGGCGGCGCCGGCGCGCCCGACGCGGCGGCCGTCGAGGCGGAGATCGCCCGGATCGTCGCCGTGCCGCGGGACGGCGCGCCGGACGAGCCCGGTGCGGCGCCGGCGCCGCCGTCCGCCACGCCCCCGGCCGCCGACCCCGCGGCGGCCGCCGCCGCGCCCGTCGCCGCGCCCGTCGTCGCGCTCCGCGGCCGGCGGCGCGCGTGGTGGACCGCCGCCGCGGGGGTCGCGGCGGCGGCCGCGGTCGCCGTCGCCGTCGTCGTGCTGCCGCAGGGCACGCCGCCCGCCGTCGCCTCGGGCGCGCCGCCGATGCTCGCCTACCCGGTGGACCCGGCGGCGCTCGCGGCGGGCGGCGGGGCCCCGGCGCGCGAGGTGCTGCTCGACCTCGCGGCGACGGCCGACGCCCGCCCGGACCCCGCGGCGGCGGGCCGGGTGCAGCGCACGCTCGCGCAGGGCTGGTACGCCACGACGACCGACGGCGCGGACGGCGCCGAGACGACGATCGAGCCGACGGTGACCGAGACCTGGCTGCGGCCGGACGGGTCCGCCGTCGCGGCCGAGTGGCGCGGCGAGCCCCTGGGCGCGGACGGGCTGCTGCCGCGGGTCGACACGTCGCCGGAGGCGGCGACGGTGGACCGGCTGCCCGCGGGCACCTTCGACGCGGACGCGGCGGCCGGGCTGTCCACGGACCCGGCGACGCTGCGGGCGCAGCTGCTCGCCCCGCTCGCGGGCGTCGGCTGCACCCCCGACGCCCCGCCGGCCACGGCCGCGTGGTGCCTGTACCTGGCGGTGACCGACCTCGGCGACCGGTCCGTGGTGCCCGCGGCGGTCGACGCCGCGGTGTGGCGGCTGCTCGCCGAGGAGCCCGGGGTCACCCTCGCCGGCGAGGTCACCGACCGCGCGGGGCGCACCGCCGAGGCGATCGCCGTCGCGGGCGGCCCGCCCGGCAGCGACCCGGTGGTGCGGGTCCTGCTGGTGGACCGGGCGACCGGGCGGCTGTCCGGCCGCGAGGAGGTGACGCTGTCCTCCGCGGCGCTCGACGTCACCGAGCCGACGGTGACGCTGTTCCGGTACACGGTCGCGTCCGACCGCGTGGCCGAGGTGGGGCCGGCGGGGGACGACGGGACCGCCCGCGGCCCCGCGGCCGGGCCCGCTCAGGCCTGGAGCTCGACGAGCAGCGCGGGCACCTGGTCGGCGAGCTCCCGCGCGAGGTAGCCGAGCGGGCCCACCCGGGCGGCCAGCCGGTCACCTGCGGCGCCGTGCACCGCGGTGCCCCAGCACGCGGCCTGCTCGGGCGGGCAGCCGCCGGCGAGCAGCCCCGCCACCGCCCCGGCGAGCACGTCGCCGCTGCCGGACGTGCCCAGGCCCGCGTAGCCGGTGGCCGACGCCCAGCGCCGCCCGTCGGGGTGCGCGACGCGGCCGGCGCAGCTGACGACCGCGCCCCACCGGTCCGCGACGCGGGCCGCGGCGTCCTCGGGCGCGACCTCGTCGGTCTCCAGCAGCCGCGCGGCCTCGGCCAGGTTCGGCGTCAGCACCGCGCGTCCCTCGGGCAGCCGCGCGTCGTCGCCGAGCCCCGGCAGCACGCCCAGGGCGAACGCGTCGAGCAGCACGGCGGCGTCGTCCCGCCCGGCGAGGCCGGCCAGGACCATCCGGACCAGGGCCGCGCTGCCCTGCGGCTCGTCCAGCCCGGGGCCGACGACGACGGCGTCCGCCCGCTCGAGCTCGTCCCGCAGGTGCGGCGGCACCTCGCCGGTGGGCGACCCGTCGGCGTCCTCGGGCAGGGACAGCACGCCCGCCTCCGGGGTCGCCACGGCCAGCGCCGGCGCCACCGAGCCGGCGACGGCGAGCGTGAGCCGGCCGGCGCCGATCCGCAGCGCGGTCAGCCCGGTGAGGGCCGCCGCGCCCGGCGTGCGGCGCGCCCCGCCGACCACCAGCACGTTGCCACGGGAGTCCTTGGCGCCGTCCCGGGCGGGCAGCGGCCAGTCCCGCAGCAGCGCGGGGGTCAGGGCCGGGGCGTCACTCATCGCCCTGGCCGGGGTGCTCGGTGACCGCGGTGTCGCCGGCCAGGTGCGCGACGTCGTCGAACCGCTCCGCGCGCCAGCCGCCCGGGCCGCCGCTGAGCACGGTGACCGAGGCGTTGCGCACGCTGCGCTCGGCGACCTGCGCCATCAGCTCGTCCTCCGTGAGCCCCTCGCACACGTAGCGCAGCAGCCAGATGACGGCGTCGTGGCAGACGACCAGCACCCGGCGGTCCGGCTCGGCGCGCTCCAGGTCGCCGACGAGCGAGCGGAGGCGCAGCGCCACGTCCGACCACGACTCCCCGCCCGGCGGCCGGTAGTACATCTTGCCGAGCCGGTCGCGGCGCGCGGCCTCGGCCGGGAAGCGGGTGTCGACGCCGTGCCGGGTGAGGCCGTCCAGGATGCCGAGCTCCCGGTCGCGCAGCCGCTCGTCCACCACGGGCCGCAGGTCCAGGCCCGCCGCCGCCAGCGCCAGCTCGGCGGTGCGCCGCGCCCGCACGTAGGGGGAGACCCACACGGCCTGCGGCGCCTCGTCGGCCGGCAGCGCGGCGAGGTGCTCGCCTAGGGACCGCGCCTGGTCCTCGCCGGTGGCCGACAGCGGGGTGTCGGCGTCCCGGGTGGGGACGTCGACCTCCTCGGCGCCGGTGCGCTCGGCCCGGGTGGCGGCGACGTTGCCGGCGCTCTCCCCGTGGCGGACGAGGACGAGGGTGCTGGTCATGGCGTCCACCGTGGCAGGCGGGCCCGCGGGTCGCATCCGCAGGC
>JAPSIJ010000381.1 GCA_031178805.1 Cellulomonas sp.
CCGAGGCCGTCGACGTCGATCTCGCGCAGCGTGGTCAGGCCCAGGCGGGAGACCGCCTCCTCGCACGCGGCCCGGCGGGCGGCGTACTGGCCGTCGTTCAGCGCGTGCTCGGCCTTGGTGTCGATGACCAGCAGCGCGAGGTCGTGCGCCGCGAGGTCGAACGGCACGTGCCGGACGGAGCCGTCGAGGCAGTCGAGCAGCAGGGCGTGGCCCGCGCGGCCGCGCAGCGACACCGACTGGTCCATGCCGCCGGTCGTGGCGCCGGCGATCTCGTTCTCCGCGCGGATGCAGGCGGCGGCGAGCGTGGCGCGGCCGGCGTCGTCGGGCTGCTCCGCGGTGCCCGCCAGGCCCAGGCCGTAGAGCGCGTCGACCGCGACGGCCGCCGAGCACTCCAGGGCGGCGGAGGAGGACAGTCCGGCGCCGTAGGGGACGCAGGAGTCCACCGCGATGTCGAACCCGCCGACGGCGTGGCCGGCCTCGCGCAGCGCCCAGGCCACGCCGACCACGTACGCCGGCCAGCCGCTCACCGTGCCGGGTGCGACCTCGGGCAGGGACACCTCGCGCACGCCGGTCGACTCCTGCGCCGACACCAGGCGCACGGTGTCGCCGTCGGTGCGGCGCACGGCCACGTACGTGCGGTGCGGCAGGTCGAACGGGAGGCACAGGCCGCCGTTGTAGTCGGTGTGCTCGCCGATCAGGTTGACGCGGCCGGGCGCGGACCAGGTGCCGTCCGGCTCGGCGCCGAACCGCTCGGCGAACAGCGCGCGCACGCGCTCGGCGCCCTCGGCGGGCTCCCAGGCCCCCACCCACACCGGGGTGGTCGTCTCGTGCTGCTGGTCCATGGGGGTCATCGCTCCTCGGGGCGGGGGGTGGCGGGCGGGTCGGCAGGCGCGGCGGGGTCGCCGGCGGCGCGGTCGGGGACGAGCAGCGTGCAGCCGGCGTCGGCCAGCACGCTGCGCGCGGGGTCGGGCAGGGCGGCGTCGCTCACCACGACGTCCACCTCCTCCAGCGGGGCGATCCGGGCGAGGCCGACGACGCCCCACTTGGTGTGGTCGGCCAGGACGGTCACCGCGGCGGCGGACCGCAGCAGGGCCCGGTCGGTCGCCGCCTCGGCGAGGTTCGGGGTCATCAGACCCGACTCGTCGAGCCCGTGCACGCCGAGGAACAGCCGGTCGACCCGCAGGGTCGCCAGGGCGGTGTCCGCGACCGGCCCGACGAGCGCGTCGGACGGCGTGCGGGTGCCGCCGGTGAGGATGACGTCGAGCGCGCCGGCGCCCGGCACCGCCCGGTGCAGCGTCTGCGCCACGGGCAGCGAGTTCGTCACGACGGTGAGCGGCCGCAGGGCGGGGTCGGCGGCGATCCGCCGGGCGAGCAGGTGCGTCGTGGTGCCGGCCGAGAGCGCGACGGCCTGGCCGGGCTCGACCGTGCCGGCGGCCAGCGCCGCGATGGCGTCCTTCTCGGCGGGCGCCCAGGTGCTCTTCTCCTCGAAGCCGGGCTCGTCGGTGGGCCGGCCGGACCCGTCGGGCACCACCGCGCCGCCGTGCACCCGGCGGACGAGCCCCGCGCGGTCCAGCTCGGTGATGTCCCGGCGGACGGTCATCTCGGAGACGTCGAGCCGCTCCACGAGGTCGGCCACCCGGACGGCGCCGTGCGCGCGCACCTCCGCGAGGATCCGGTCCTGCCGTTGACTCGCGAGCACCGCGACAGTATCCACCAGGACCGCACACGAACCAACACCCGCGCCGGTCAGCCCGCCGCGGCGGCCGCCGGCCGCAGCACCGCCCACGCCCAGGCGGCCAGCGGGGTCGGCGTCGTGGTCCGCACGGACCGGGGGTCCTCGGGGACGTACCCGGACCGCAGGCCCTGCGCCATGCCGACCACCGCCGCGACCTGCCGCTCGGTCATCCCGAGGGCACGCAGCGGCGCGGCCGCCTCCTCGTCGGTGACCCGGACCGCCGTGACGGTCCGGCCGAGGGCGGCACCGACGACCTCGGCCACCTCGGCGGACGACAGGTCCGCCGGGCCGTGCACGCCCTGGGTGCACCGCCCGGACCAGGCGGTGGACAGCAGCCGGGCGGCCGCGACGTCGCCGACGTCCCGGGGGTCGACCCACGGCAGCCGCTGGTCGAGCGGCAGGGTCGTGGTGAGCGTGCCGGCCAGCAGCCCTCGCAGGTCGAGCAGCAGGTTGGTGAAGAAGTAGCCGCAGCGCAGGTGCGTGACCGCGGCGCCCGTGGCGTCGAGCAGCTCCTCGGTGCGGGCGAGGCCGTCGATCTCGCCGAAGCCGTGCCGCGCCTCGGCGCCGCCGCTGCTCTGCAGCACGACGCGGGGGATGCCGTTCTCGGTGACGGCCCGCGCGGCGACCGCGCCGAGCGCGGCGTGCGCGGCCACGGGGTCGTCCACGGGCAGCGTCGGGCTGACCCAGTGCAGGGCGTCCGCGCCGGCGGTGGCGCGGACGACCGCGTCGGCGTCCGTCAGGTCGACGGCCACCACCTCGGCGGCGGCCCGGAGGCCGGGGTCGAGGCGGCCGGGGTCGCGGGCGAGCAGCACCGGGCGCTCGCCGGCCTGGAGCAGCAGGGCGGCCACGCGGGACCCGACGTGACCGGTGGGGGTGGTGACGACGACGCGCACGGCGGCCTCCTGGGGGCGGACGGACGGCGGGTGGTGGCCACCATCGTCGCGCCGGCCACCGACACGCCTTCGCGGCGCCGGCCGCCCGTCGGCGCGCGCCGGGAGTCACCGACCGCCCGGGGGCGTCACCGCCCGACGGGCGTGAGCCCCAGCGACCGGCCCGCGAGCCCCCGGGACCGCGCGGTGAGCGACCGGGCGACCTCGCGCAGCGCCAGCGCCGCGGGGGAGTCGGGGTCGGTGAGCACCACCGGGGTGCCGCCGTCGCCGGCCTCGCGCAGCCGGATGTCCAGCGGCACCTGGCCGAGCACGGGCACGGTGGTGCCCGTCGACCGGCTCAGCCCCTCGGCGACGCGGGTGCCGCCGCCGGAGCCGAACAGCTCGAGCCGGCTGCCGTCCGGCTGCTCCAGCCACGCCATGTTCTCCACGACGCCGACGACGCCCTGCCGGGTCTGGGTGGCGAT
>JAPSIJ010000382.1 GCA_031178805.1 Cellulomonas sp.
GCAGCGGCGACGACCGCCCGCCCCGCACGATCGGCTTCCGGCAGACGCTGGGCCGCTGGGACGTGCGCCTGTCCCCCTACCTGTACATCTCGCCGTTCTTCCTGCTGTTCGCGGTGGTCGGCCTGTTCCCGCTGCTGTACACCGGCTGGGTCTCCCTGCACGAGTGGAGCCTGATCGGCGGGCAGGGCGAGTTCGTCGGGTTCGACAACTTCACCTTCGTGCTGGGCCAGGCGTTCTTCTGGAAGGCCCTGCGCAACACCCTGAGCATCTTCCTGCTGTCGACGGTCCCCCAGCTGATCGCGGCGCTCGTGATCGCGGCGATGCTGGACGCGAACCTGCGCGCGAAGACGTTCTGGCGGATGGGCGTGCTGCTGCCCTACGTGGTGGCCCCGGTCGCCGTCGGCCTGGTGTTCTCGCAGATGTTCGCCGACGGGTCCGGCATGATCAACACGATCCTGGGCCACGTCGGCATCGACCCCGTCGGCTGGCACCGCGACACGCTGCCGTCGCACATCGCCATCTCGACGATGGTGAACTTCCGGTGGACCGGCTACAACGCGCTGATCCTGCTGGCCGCGATGCAGGCCATCCCCCGCGACATGTACGAGGCCGCGACGCTCGACGGCGCCTCCCGGCTGCGGCAGTTCTTCTCGATCACCGTGCCGATGGTGCGCCCGACGATGATCTTCGTCATCCTCACCTCCACCATCGGCGGCCTGCAGATCTTCGACGAGCCGCGGATGTTCGACCAGACGGGCCTCGGCGGCTCGAACGGCCAGTGGAAGACCGTGACGCTCTACCTGTACGAGCTGGGCTGGAACAAGCAGCAGCTCGGCCGGGCCGCGGCGGTCGCGTGGCTGCTGTTCCTGATCATCATCGTGTTCGCCCTGCTCAACAACTGGCTGACCCGGCGGATCGCCTCGGCCGACGACGCGGCCCGGTCCGCGCGCCGCCGCGACCGCCGGTCCGCCCGCGCGCTCGCCCGCCGGGTGCGCCAGACGTCCGACGACGCGGTGCCCGCCGCCGCCCCGATCGAGGTGAAGCCGCGATGAGCACCGCCCCGTCCATCCCCGTCATCGAGCAGACCGCCGGCAAGGGCGCCGCGCGCGCCGCCCGCCGCCGTGCCGGTCGCCGTGCCGGCCGCAGCACCGCCGACCGCCGGCCCGGCTGGGTCACGTACACCGTGCTCGGCCTGTTCGTGCTGATCTCGGCGTACCCGCTCTACTACACCTTCCAGCTGGCGTCCTCGACGTCCGCCGAGGTGGCGCAGCACCCGATCCCCTCGCTGCTGCCCGGCGGGGAGTTCCTCGGCAACCTGCAGCGGGTGTTCGACGCGGACATCGACCTGGTCCGCGCCACGGGCAACTCGCTGGTGGTGGCGGTCGTGACCAGCCTGTCCGTGGTGTTCTTCTCCACGCTGGCCGGCTACTCGTTCTCCAAGCTGCGGTTCCGCGGCCGCGGGCCGCTGCTGGTGTTCGTGATCGCGACGATGGCGGTGCCGACCCAGCTCGGCGTGGTGCCGCTGTACATCGTGATGCGCGAGCTGGCGCTGACCGGCAACCTGCTGGCGGTGATCCTGCCGGCGCTGGTGACCGCGTTCGGCGTGTTCTGGATGACCCAGTACCTCGACTCCGCGCTCCCCTACGAGCTGATCGAGGCCGCCCGCGTGGACGGCGCGTCGATGTTCCGGACGTTCTGGTCCATCGCGCTGCCGGCCGCCCGGCCCGCGGCCGCGATGCTCGCGCTGTTCACGTTCATCACCTCGTGGACGAACTTCTTCTGGCCGTCGATCGTCCTCGGCACGCAGAACCCGACCCTGCCGGTGGCGCTGAAGCTGCTGCAGGCCGGCTTCTTCACCGACCTGCCGCTGGTCATGGCCGGTGTCGTGCTGTCGATCGTCCCGCTGCTGCTGCTGTTCGTCGTCGCCGGGCGCCAGCTCGTCGCGGGCATCATGGCCGGGGCCGTCAAGGGCTGACCGCTACGCTTCCGCGCGGGGGCCCGGGCACCGGGTCCCCGCGCAGGGGCGCGCCCGCACGGCCGTCGCACGGCCACCGAACTCCCGAGGGGGACGACCCGTGGTCGACCAGCCAGCCAGCCCGCGCGCGCACGCCGCCGCGCCCACCGCCGGGCCCGCCCCCGCCGCCGGCGTCCCGACGCTCGAGCAGGTCGCCGAGCGCGCCGGGGTGTCCCGGTCCACCGCGTCCCGCGCCATCAACGGCGGGCTGCGGGTCTCCCCCGAGGCGATGGAGTCCGTGGCCGCGGCCGTGGCGGACCTCGGGTACACGCCGAACCGCGCCGCGCGGTCCCTGGTCACCCGGCGCACCGACTCGGTCGCCCTGGTGGTCCCCGAGCCGGACGAGCGCGTGCTCTCCGACCCGTTCTTCGCCGGCGTGCTGAACGGCGTCTCCACGGCGCTGGCCGCCTCCGACCTGCAGCTGCTGCTGATCATCGCCCGCCCCGGGGACAGCGACCGGACCGTGCGGTACCTGCGCGCCGGCCACGTCGACGGCGCGATCGTCGTCTCGCACCACCGCGACGACGCCATCGACCGCGCGCTGCAGGACTCGCGGCTGCCGAGCGTGCTGATCGGCCGCCCGCTGGTGCCGACGTCCACCGCCTACGTCGACACCGACAACGTGCTGGGCGGCCGGCTCGCGACCGAGCGCCTGGTGGCGCGCGGCTGCCGCCGGATCGGCACCGTCACCGGCCCCGCGGACATGTCGGCGGGCCTGGACCGGCTCGCGGGCTGGCGCGCGGCGCTGGCCGACGCGGGCCTGCCGGACGACGCGGTGGTGCACGGCGACTTCACCGTGGACGGCGGCGCCGCCGCCGTGCGCGAGCTGCTGGCCCGGCACCCCGACCTGGACGGCGTGTTCGTCGCCTCCGACCTGATGGCGGTCGGCGCGCTGCCGGTGCTCGCCGAGCTCGGGCGGGACGTGCCCGGGGACCTCGCCGTGGTGGGCTACGACAACTCGGGGCTGGCGGGCACCACCAAGCCGACGCTCACCACCGTGATCCAGCCGGTGGTGGCGATGGCCCGCGCGGCGGGCGAGGAGCTCGTGGCGCAGCTGCACGGGCGGCC
>JAPSIJ010000383.1 GCA_031178805.1 Cellulomonas sp.
CGTCCTGGACCGTCGGCGGCTGGATCTCCACCGCGGTGGTCGTCGCGGCCTGGGGCTCGCTGCTGCTGATGGGCGTCACCGACCCGCTCGGCGGCATCCGCACGCTGTACCCGCTGTTCGGCATCGCCAACCAGCTGATCGCCGCGGTCGCGCTGCTGGTGGTCACCGTGATGGTGGTGCGCAAGGGCTACGTCCGGTGGGCGTGGATCCCGCTGCTGCCGCTCGCCTGGGACACCGTCGTCACCTTCACGGCGTCCTACCAGAAGATCTTCTCGCCGGTCCCGGCCATCGGGTACTGGGCGCAGCACGCGGAGTACCGGCGGATGATCGACGCCGGGATCGACGACCCCGCGGCGCTCGCGGACGCCCGGGCGGTGGTCCGGAACACCGCGATCCAGGGGACGCTGTCCATCCTGTTCGTGGTGCTGGTGGCGACGCTGTTCGTGGCGGCGCTGCTCACGGTGGTGCGGGCGCTGCGCACCCCCGGCGGGATCGGCACCTCGGAGGACCCGCCGGTGCCGTCCCGGCTGTACGCGCCGGCGCAGCTGCTCGCCTCGCCGCTGGAGCGCAAGGTCGAGGCGGAGTACGCCGCGCGGGTCGGGGCCGGGGCGGTGGCGCCGGTGGGCGGGGGCCACGCCGGCCCCGCGGGACCCGGGGGCGCGGCGTGACCGCGGTGGCCCGCGCCGCGCGGGCGGTGCGCTGGTACGTGCGCGAGCTGCTGGGCGACTCCGCCTACGAGCGGTACCGGGACCGGCACGCCCGCGAGCACCCCGGCGCCGCGCCGCTCACCGAGCGGGAGTTCTGGCGCGCGCGCTCGGACGGGCGCGCCACCGGCCCCGGCTGCTGCTGACGCGCGGCCGGGGCGGGGCGGCCGGGGTGGCGGCGTCAGAGCACGTGCCGCTCGACGAACGCGTTGCGGAACTTCCCGGCCGGGTCCGTGCGGGCCACGAGGTCGCGGAAGTCGCCCAGCCGCGGGTACAGGTCCCGCGGGTCCGTGCCGGGGGCGCCGACGGCGGCGAACAGCTTGCCCCAGTGCGGCCGGGCGCCGAACGGGGCCAGCGCCGCCTCGATCCGCGGCAGCACCGCCTCGACCTCGCCCTGGCGCGGCAGCCAGGTGAAGTGCAGCCCGACCCGGTCGCCGCCCTGCGCGGTGCTCAGCCACAGGTCGTCGGCCGCCACCGTGCGGATCTCCGCCACCTGCAGCAGCGGCGCCACCACGGGACCGAGCGCCCGCAGGGCCTCGATCGCGGCGACGGCGTGCTCGCGCGGCACCAGGTACTCGGACTGCAGCTCGTCGCCGTTGCTCGGCGTGAACTCCAGCCGGAAGTGCGGCAGCCGCTCGTGCCACGGCCCCGGCACGCCGAGCTGCTGGGTGCAGTTCACCGGGTCGATGCCCGGCAGCGGGTGCAGCGGCCCGGGAGCGGGCCGGGCGCCGAGCAGCTCGGCCCGGGGTTCGTAGCCGGCGCCCGGCGCGACGCGGGTCTTGCGCCACACCTGCCGGATCGCCGGGCCCGTCCAGTCGGTGAACAGGCTCACGGAGTCCGCGGACCCGGTCACCTCGTCGAACCGCTCGAGCACCGCGTCCCACGGCAGGTCGGTGTGCACCTCCTGCGCGACGTCGTACGCGGGCTCCACGTCGAGCGTGATCCGGACGACCACGCCGAGCGCACCGAGCCCCACGACGGCGCCCGGGAAGTCCGCGTCCCCGCGCGCCAGGTGCCGCACCGACCCGTCGGCCGTGACGAGGTCCAGCCCGGCGACCGCCGCCGCGAGGTTCCGCGACCGGTCGCCGGAGCCGTGCGTGGCGGTGGCGACGGCGCCCGCGACGGAGATGTGCGGCAGCGACGCCAGGTTGTGCAGCGCCCAGCCGCGCGGGTGCAGCTCCCGGGCGAGCGCGCCGTACCGGGTGCCGGCGGCGACGGTCACCGTGCGCGCGGCCTCGTCGACCTCCACGTCGGGGGCGAGCGCGTCCAGGCGGACCAGGTCGTGCCGGGTGTCGGCGACGTCGTTGAAGCAGTGCCGGGTGCCGAGCGCCCGCACGCGGTCCGCGGCCGCCACGACCTCCTGCACCTGCTCGACCGTCCGCGGCTCGTGCACGCGCGCGGCGCCGTAGGTGAGGTTCCCGGCCCAGGTGGTCAGCGACATCGGTGCTCCCGTCCGGCGGACGCCCGTCGTCCGCCAGACGCACGCTAACCCAGCGGGGGACCGGCACCCAGCCGGGTGGCTGCGTGGCCGGGCGGGCACGACGGGGCGGTCGCACCGTCGTACGGTCGTCGGACCATGACCGCCGCCCGGCCGCTGCGCGCCGCGGTGCTGCTGCTCGGCACCGCGGCCGTGCTGGCGCTCGCGTGGCTGCTGTCCGGGCCGAGCGAGGCGCTCTACCTGGCGGTCGCGGGGCGGACCGGCCACGTGCCCGGGCTCCAGGCGGCCGCCGACGCGGGCGTGCTGGCGCTGGTCGCGCTGCTGGTCGCCGCCGTGGTGCGCGGCCGGCGGGACGCGGGCGTGCGGGCCACCGCGGCGGCGGCCGTCGTCGGGGTGCTGGCCGCGTGGGGGCTGTGCCAGCTGCTCAAGGCGGCGCTGCGCCGGCCGCGGGGCTGCTGGGAGCTCGTCACCGTGGCGCACTGCCCGCCGCCGGGCAGCTGGTCGTTCCCCAGCACGCACGCGACGCTGGCGTGGGCGCTCGCCGCGGCGGTGCTGCTCACCGGGGCCGCGGCGGGGAGGCGCCGCGCGGGGGCGGGCCGGGCGGGCTCGGCGACCGGGGCGGCGGCGCTGCTGCTCGCGGCCGGGGTCGCGGTGGCCCGGGTCGTGCAGGGCGCGCACCAGCCGCACGACGTGCTCGCCGGCGCGGCCCTCGGCGCGGGCGTGGTGGCCGCCGCCGTGGCGGGCCTCGCGCTGGCGGCGGGGCGCGCGTTCGCGGTGCGGACCCGGCACCGGGCAGGATGGGGACGTACCGCCCACGACCAAGGAGACGTCATGCCCGCCACGCTGCCCGAGGCCACCGGATCGTTCGGTGAGAAGCCGACCCTGACGTTCCCCGAGGGCGCCGCCCCGGCCGAGCTCGAGGTCCTCGTGCTGTCGCC
>JAPSIJ010000384.1 GCA_031178805.1 Cellulomonas sp.
TCCGCCTGCTGACCCGCACGGAGAACCGCGGCTACGTCCGCACCTTCGAGGAGGCGATGACCCAGGCGCGCGGGGACGTGCTGCTGCTCGCCGACCAGGACGACGTCTGGGTGCCCGGCCGCGTCACGGCGATGGTCGGTGCGCTCGCCGACGCCGACGTGGTGGCCACGAACCTCGCCACCCTGGGCGGACCCGACCGGATCCGGGGCCCGTACGGCCAGGCGGACTGGCACCTGCGCGCGGCGTCGTCGGGCCACCGGCTGCGCAACGTCCTCGGCGTGCTGATCGGCAACATGCCGTACTACGGCTGCGCGATGGGCGTGCGCCGCTCGGCGCTCGCCACCGTGCTGCCGTTCCCGCCGCTGCTGACGGAGTCGCACGACCTGTGGCTCGCGCTCTACGGCAACCTCGACGGCCGGATGCGCCACCTGGAGCTGCGCTCGGTGCGCCGGCGGTACCACGCCGACAACGCGAGCCCGGACAAGCCCCGCGGGGTCGTCATGGCGCTGCGGTCCCGGTGGATGCTGGTCGGCGCCTGCGTCGAGCTGCTCCGCCGCCGCTCGCGCTGACCGGGCGGCCGGGACGCGCGCCGGCCGTCAGCGGTCGACCGCGTAGACGAACCGGTCGATCGCGCCCCAGCCGAACTCGTCCACGAGGGTCAGGCACTCCTCGTCGATCCGGGTGGAGGAGATGACCCGGTCCAGCTCGGGGACCCGCTCGGCCAGCGTGCACGGCGAGCCGCTGACGACGATGCGGTCCTCGCCGATGTTCCGGAACGACAGGTCGTCGTCGGCGGTCCAGTCGAACTCGACGTACGACCCGCCGCGGTTCCAGACCCGCTCGGCGCGGCCCTCCGGGTCCAGGCGCGCCCAGGCGTCCCGGTCGGGCCCCGCCATCTGCCGGCTGCTCAGCGAGGGGACGCCGGTCGCGGTGAGGAGGGCGTCCACCGTCATGTCGTCGCTCACCCACACGACGCCGTCCGCCCGCGCCTGCTCCCCCGCGGCGAGCATGTCGTCCGCCACGACGCTGCCCCGCAGGTCGCCGAGGCCGACGAGCACCGGGTTCACCTGCCAGACGAGCAGGAAGGCGGCGAGCGTGCCCGCGGCGTAGCCGCCCCACCACCGGGGGCGCGCCACGAGCAGCGCGACGACCACCGCGAGCACCGCGAGGCTGAGCCAGACCTCCTTGGTGCTCAGGTCCGGCAGCGTGGTGAGCGTCAGCTGCGAGGACGCGTACCCGGCCGCCAGGACCACGGCGGCGGTCACCCCGGCCACCACGCGCCACGGCCCGCGGTCGCGCCACCCGGGCAGCACGAGGCAGAGCAGCAGCGCCGCCAGGTAGCCCAGCATCGTCGCGGCCCGCTCCGGCGGCACCAGGTTGGCCAGCGGGATGCGCTCCCCGACGCCGCCGAACGCGATCGTCGTCCACGCGACCCAGGGCGCGGTGGCCACCAGGACCGTCCACACCGCCGCCCGGTGCTCGGCGGAGCGGAACCGCACCCCGACGACGAGCAGCGCGACGGCCACGACGCCCGCGACCGTGAACCCGGACGAGATCTCCGACGGGTTGTGGTCGACGAACGGCAGCCGGCGCAGGTCCGCGAGCGCCGTGGCGCCGAACAGCTGCTCGACCATCACCGGCATCCCGGTGCTCACCCGGGAGCCCGGGTACACCGTGCCGCTGGTCGCGGCGATCGACGCCCGGTTCTCCCAGAACACCGCGCCCGCGAGGGCGAGCGCCGCCGCGCCGACCGCGCCGACCGCGGCCAGGCGGGCGCGGCGACCCTCCCGGCGGACCAGCAGCGGCACGATGCCGAGCGCCAGCACGGCGGGGGCGACGACCACCGCCCACGGCTGGTAGTGCAGGGGCGTGCGGGCGAGCAGCCACGCCGCGGCGACGCCCCACAGCGCGGTGCGCCACCACGGACCCCGGTCCGCCGCCGACGTCGCGCACCGGTGCAGGGCCGCCGCGCCGGCCGCGGTGAAGCCCCACAGCTGCAGCGGCGACAGCGACCACCAGGCGGTGGCCGGCGCGAACGCGATCAGCGCGGCGGCGAACAGCCCGGGCCACCGGCTGCCCACGAGCGGGCGGAGCAGCGCCGGCAGCCCGAGGACGAGCAGCAGCACCGGCAGCCACCAGCGCGCGGCGAACAGCATCTGCTCGGGGAGCACGCCGCCGAGCCGCAGCACCGCGCTGTCGGCGAGCACGACCGAGGACACCGGCGTCGACGGCAGCATCGTGGTGAAGCCCTGCGGCGCCGTCAGCGGGTTCAGGTCCTCGGACTGCCCCGTCGCCAGCACGCCGATCGCCAGGGGGCTGGACGTCAGGTACTCGTCGGACCGGGTGAGTACCGGGTTCAGCAGCTGGTCGCCCGGCGGGGTGCCCGGGTCCGCCCGGAGGAACGGGGCGCCGATCGAGGACAGCGTGACCCCGGTCAGGGTCAGCAGCAGGTAGCACAGGACCGGGATCCCGACCCAGGGCGACGGCAGCAGCCGGCGCAGCCGGCCCGGGGTGTCGGCGCTCGCGGGCCGCGTCGTGCCCGGCTCGGCGGTCACGGTCCCGGCGTCGGTGGCCGCGGTGCTGTCGGTCATGCTGTCCTTCCGGTCCGGTGCGGGCCGACGAGCGGCCGACCAGCGCATCAACATATCCCCCCGGCGGCGGTCCGCACCGGACCCCGCGCCGGGTCGGCGCGTACCCCCGGTGGCTGTGCGCGCCCCGTGCGCACCCGGTGGCCGTGCGGTGTGGTGTTTCCGGTTTGCCCCGCGGAGTCCCTACCCTGGCCGACGGCCCCGAACCGGTCGGGGCCGCCGCAGGAAGGACCCCCGGTGCCCGCCACGCCCGCCCCGCCCGCGCAGGACACGCCCAGCGACGTCCGCACGGAGCACCCCGTCGCGCGGCTGGTGCGCACCCGCCCGGTGCTGCTGTCGGTCCTCGTGCTGGTCCTCGCCGCCCTCGGGCTCAGCGCGGTGCACGTGCAGGCGCACGGCGAGCTGTCCCCGGTCGACGAGCTGCAGCACATCGACTACCTGTACAAGGCGCCCGCCGTCGTGCACAGCGGGGAGAAGGTGG
>JAPSIJ010000034.1 GCA_031178805.1 Cellulomonas sp.
GCCCGCCGACCACCCGCCAGGTCGCCCGCGGGTCGTCGACCAGGCGGCGGGCGGCGAGCAGCTGCACCGGGGTGCGCGCCCGGCGGGCCTGCAGCCGGCCCAGCAGGCCGAGCACCCACGGCCCGACCAGGTTGAGCGCCCCGAACCCCAGGGCCAGGGAGCCGACGGCGAACGCGATCGCCGCCGCACCCAGCGCGCCCATCGCGGCGGTCACGACCATGAACAGGCCGACCGCCGCGAGCGCCAGCACCGCCCGCACGGCCCGCATCGCGGGCGGCGTCTGCCGCCGGGCCACGCCCAGCGGCGACACGACGACCCGGCGCAGCGAGACGACGCCGCTGACCACCGCGAGCAGCGGGACCACGGCGCACGCCGCCACCAGCACCGGCCAGCCGACCCACAGCTCCGCCGCGCCGAACGTCGAGCCCTGGAACGGCACCCGCGTCCACACCGGCAGCAGCGCCACGTAGCCGGCGATGCCCGCCAGCGCGCCGAGCAGCCCCTGCCAGGCGGTCTCCACCACGGTGAGCGCGACCACCTCCCGCGGCGTCACGCCGAGCAGCCGCAGCGTGGACAGCCGGGCGTCCCGGCGGGCGACGCCGAGCCGCGCGGCCGAGCCGCCCAGCGTGAGCAGCGGCACCACCAGCAGCACGACCGCCGTCCACGCGAGGATCACGTAGAAGTCGCCGTTCTCCCGCTGGTACGCGCCCACCGGGTCGGCCGCCCGCCCCATGAAGCCGAGCAGGCCGCCGACCACCGACAGCGTCAGGGCGGTCATCACGCCGAACGCCGCCACCGCGAGCGCCGTGGTCAGCGCGCTGTCCCGGCCCCCGGCGCGGCGCAGGCGGGGGGCGAGGGCGAGCACGGCGCTCACGCGGCGGCCCCCCGGCGGACGTCCGCGACGACCCGGCCGTCGCGGACCTCGACCCGCCGGTCGCACCAGGCGGCCACGCCGGCGTCGTGCGTCACGACCACCAGCGACGCGCCCGCGAGCCGGGTGGTCTCGGTGAGGATCCGCATCACGTCCTGGCCGGTGGCCTGGTCCAGCGCGCCGGTCGGCTCGTCGGCGAACACCACCTCCGGCCCGGTGATGAGCGCGCGGGCCACCGCCACCCGCTGCGCCTGGCCGCCGGAGAGCTCGCCGGGGCGGCGCTGCTCCATCCCGGCCAGGCCGAGGGACGCGAGCCACCGGCCCGCGAGGTCGGTGGCCTCCTTGCGCGACGTGCCCAGCAGCATCGGCGCCAGCGCGACGTTCTCGATCGCCGGCAGCTCCGCCAGCAGCTGGCCGAACTGGAAGACGAACCCGTACTGCCGGCGCCGCACGAGGGACCGCTGGCGCTCGTCAAGGTCCTGCAGCGGGCGCCCGGAGAGCGCCACGGAGCCGGTGTCCGGCACGAGGATGCCCGCCAGGCAGTGCAGCAGCGTGGACTTGCCCGACCCGGACGGGCCCATCACGGCCACCGACTCCCCGGGGGCGACGTCCAGGTCCACGCCCGCGAGCGCCGTGGTCGGGCCGAACCGCTTCACCAGGCCGCGTGCGGACAGCCGCGCCGACGGGTCCGCGGGCGCGGGCGGCCCCGGCGGCGCGGGGTGCGGGTGCGGGTGCGGGTGCGGGGCGGGACCGGCCTGCGGGGCGGCGCCCGGGGCCGGTGCCGGGTGCGGGGCGGCGGGGGCCGGGGCGGGCGCGCCCCAGGGCTGGGCGGGGGTCGGCTGGCTCATGCGTCCAGCGTCGTGCGGGGCGGCGGGCGACCGCGTCGGCCCCCGGTCGCGTCCTGCCGGGCTGTCGCCTGCGACCCGGGTGGGACGCCGGGGCCGCGGTCCGACCCGGGACGGACGGCGCCGGCCGCACCGGTGGGACGCGTCCGGACAGGGAAGGACCCCCCGCACACCCGCCAGAGCTCGCCTGCCCTTGCTGCCTTCCGGCCCTGGGGGGGTTCAGCGAGATGACGCCGCACGAGGGGTCTGCCCCCAGCCTAACGCAGCCGCGCCCGTGGCCGGGACCCGCCGGGGGAGGCGCGGATCACCCGTCCGCGCCGTTCAGGGCGTCGTCCCCCGTGTCGATACGGCTGAGTGCGACGGACGCGACGTCCGCGCGCCTACCCCCTGCTCGGTACCGGCGGCCAGAAGCCGCCCCCTGCGAAAGGCTCCTCGTGGCTAACGTCGAGACGACCCTGTCCTCCGCCATGACCATCGAGGGCGCGATCGCCGTCGCGCTCGTCGACTTCGACAGCGGGATGACGCTCGGCGCCGCCGGCGGCGGGCTGGACATCGACCTCGCGGCCGCGGGCAACACCGAGGTGGTCCGGGCCAAGCTGCGCACCCTGCAGTCGCTCGGCCTGAACGACGGCATCGAGGACATCCTCATCACCCTGTCGACGCAGCTGCACCTGATCCGCCTGCTGCAGAGCGACCACGGCCAGGGCCTGTTCCTGTACCTCGCGCTGGACCGCGGCCGCGCGAACCTCGCCATGGCCCGTCGCCAGCTGCTCAACCTCGAGCGCGAGCTGTCCATCTGACCTGCCGAGGAAGACAGACGCCCGTGATCATCCGCCAGAATGCGCAGCAGGCTGCCGCCAGCCTGCGCCACGCCGTCCCGGGGATCCGCCGCGTCGTGCTCGTCCAGCGGGACGGGACGCCGTTCAGCGACGACGGCCCGGAGCACGACCGCGACCAGCTCGCCGCCCTCGTGATCGCGGGCGTCGAGATGGCGCACCACACCGCGGCCGGCGCCTCGCTCACCGGCCTCGCGACGTTCACCGTCAAGACGGAGGACGGCGCTGTCGTCGCCACGCCGGTCGGCGACCGGTTCGCGCTCGCCGTGGTGGTCGAGGCGGGCGTCAACCTGGTGCTGCTGAACCGCGCGATGCAGCCGCAGGTCGAGCACCTGCTGGCCCTCGACGGGGGCGCGGTCGCCTGACCGGCACGCCCGCCCGCGGGCCGGTTACCGAGCAGCCCTCCGGCTCGGGTACCCTCTACGGGCCGGGAGGATTCGCCTAGTGGCCTATGGCGCACGCTTGGAAAGCGTGTTGGGTTAACGCCCTCGGGGGTTCGAATCCCCCATCCTCCGCCGGTCGAGGGGCCCGTCACCGCGTCAGCGCAGGTGACGGGCCCTTCGTCATCCCCGCGCCACGCCCCCGCGACGCCGACGCGACGCCGAGACTGCAGCAGGTGCTGCTTCCCGGGCCGACGTCGCCGCATCGGGTGCAGTCTCGCCGAGATCGCAGTTCGCGTCTGTGCAGGGCCGCCTCGGCAGAGGCGAGAAGTGGCGTCTCGGCGGAGCGGGGCAGGCCCCGGGCGCTACTCCGGCTGGTCGTCGTCCTCCGTGCCCTCGTAGAGGCCGATCTGGTTGCCCTCGGTGTCGACCACGACGGCCCACCAGCTCGTCGGGGAGATCGCGGAGCGGGGCAGCAGCACGGTCCCGCCGGCCGCGGTCACCTCCGCCAGCACGGGGTCGATGGCGTCCACCTCGACGTAGCTGCGCGGCGCGGTGAGCTGCTCGTCCCGCGGGGCGAGGCCGCCGCCGCTGATCCGGTTCGGCGCCCGCCACATCGGGTAGCCCTCGTAGCCGGGGTACTCCTCGATCTGCCAGCCGAACACGCGCCCGTAGAACGCCCGCGCCCGGTCCATGTCGTCGACCGGGATGTCGATGTGCGTGATGTCGCCGTGTGCCATGCCCGCTCCCCAGGTCAGGCGGGCCCGCGCCGTCGCGGACCCGGCTGACGCCGAGCGTAGGCGCCCGGACCCGGCCGGGACCAGGGCCTCAGCGCTTGCCGCGGCCGCCGGCGGTGCGGAGCTTGCGGGCCGCCACGGCGAGCTGCACGTCGCGGTACTGCGCCGCCCGGTGCATCTGGCCGCGCAGGTCGCTGCCGGACGGCCGGTGCTTGAGGTCGCACGGCACCTCGACGGCGACGAAGCCCTTGCGGAGCAGGTCGATCGTCATGCCGGTCTCGACGCCCCAGCCGCGGGCCAGCGGCGTGGCCGCCTCGAACGCCTCGCGGGTCAGGCAGCGCATGCCGGACAGCGGCTGGGTCGGGGTCCAGCCGGTCATGGACTGGATCGCCCGGCGCGCGGCGCCGACGACGATGCCCCGGCCGCCCGCGCCGGGCTGCGGCGGCAGCAGCGCGATGGCGACGTCCGCCGTGCCCTCCAGCACCGGCGGCACCAGCGGGGCGGTGTTCACGGCGGTGTCGCCGAGGTCGCCGTCGATGAACAGCAGCAGCCGCGGCGGCCGGTCCGGGGCGTCCCGCATGGCGACCACGGCGGCGCCGGTCTCCATCGCGGCGGCCTTGCCGCGGTTGTGCGAGTGCCGCACGACCACGGCACCGGCCTCGCGGGCGACGTGCTGGGTGTTGTCCTCGGACCCGTCGTCGACGACGAGCACCAGGTCGACGTGCGGGATCGCCCGGGCGGAGCGGACCGTCGCGGCGATCCGACGGGACTCGTCCTTGGCGGGGATCACCACCGCGACGCGCTGCCGGGTCCGGCCGGTGCGGGCGGTGGTCTGCGGGGTGTCCAGCGGCGCGGGCGGCTGCGGCCGGCGGCGGCGCGGCTTGCGCGGGGCGGGCGGCGCCCCGTCCGGGGCAGGTCCGTCGGTGACCGCTCGCTCCTCGGCCCTGTCCTCGTCCTCGCCCGTCACGCTGAGCAGCCTATCGACCAGCGGAGCCCGCCGCGCCCCGCGGACGGCGGACACGCGGAGGGTGCACACGACGGTCACACGGGGGTGACACGCCCGTCACCTGCGGCTCCGCCCGGGGACGACGCAGGCCGCCCGCCGGGTAACCCGGGGAGCGGCCTGCGGCGGCGTCGGTCGTCAGCGCAGCGTGACCTGCCGGGCCACGATGCCGGCCCGCGCCCGGCGGGCGTTCGCGTCCAGCGGCTCGGTCTCGGCGAGCGCCGCGGCGAACGACGGCGCGAACGCGGCCACGGCGTCCTCGATGTCCTCGGCCTCGCTGCCCCGGGCCAGCTCCCACACCGGGACGACCAGGCCGTTGGACCGGAAGTAGCCGATGAACTTCGCGCCCTCGAAGCCGGACTCGCGGCGGCCGTGCAGGCGGGCGAGGCCGTCGATGACCTGCTGCTCCTCGTGCGGCTGCGCCCAGCGCAGGTACTCGCGCGCGCCCATCCGCACCCAGTAGGCGGCGTCCACCGCGGCGAGCTTCTTGGTGTCGACGACGCCCGCGTCGGCCTCCTCGACGGCGGCCTTCAGCTCGGGCGTCATCTCGGTGTCCGCGGCGATCCAGTACGCGAAGCTCTCCTCGACCGTGACCTCGAACGGCACGGACGGGTCGAGCACGTCCTGCAGGCGCGGGCCGGGGCCGGGCAGGCCGGACTGCTGCACGGCGGTGCCGGGCTCGGAGTCCAGCGCCTCGAGCAGCGCGGCGGCGAGGTCGCGGCTCGCGTCGCCGGAGCTGCCGACCGTCTGCAGGGCCAGCAGCACGACGCCGTCGGCGCGGTGCAGGGCGGCCCAGCCCTCGGGGAGCACGGTCGTGACGGTGACGTCGCGGGCGCCGTGCTCGGCGGTGGTGCGGGCGGTCGCGGTGGCGGCGGGCACCAGCTCGCGCAGGGCGACCCAGTCGGGCTCACCGGGGAGGCCCTCGAAGGGACGCAGCACGAAGTCGACGGAGGAAGGCATGCCGACAGGGTACCGATCCGGGCCCCCACCCACGCCGCCCGCCGGGTGCGCGTCCACCCGACCGGCGGCGCGCTTCGGTGGCAGGATCGGGCCATGGACCCGCGCGCCGGAACCCCTGCCCAGCCCTCCGACCTGGTCGACGTCGAGGCGATGCTCGCCGCCTACGTGGACCGCCGCCCCGACCTGGACGACCCCGCGCAGCGCGTGGTGTTCGGCACCAGCGGCCACCGCGGCTCGAGCCTCGACGGCGCCTTCAACGAGGCGCACATCGTGGCGATCACCGCTGCCATCGTGGAGTACCGCCGCGGCCAGGGCACCGACGGCCCGCTGTTCATCGGCCGGGACACCCACGGCCTGTCCGAGCCGGCCTGGCGCACGGCGCTCGAGGTGCTCGCCGCGGCCGGCGTCGAGGTGCGGGTCGACGCGCGCGACTCCTGGACGCCCACCCCCGCGGTGTCGCACGCGATCCTGCTGCACAACGGCGCCGCGACGTCCGAGGGCGTGCGCTCGACGGGCCCCGGCCTCGCGGACGGCATCGTCGTCACCCCCTCGCACAACCCCCCGCGCGACGGCGGCTTCAAGTACAACCCGCCGCACGGCGGCCCCGCCGGCTCCGAGGCGACGTCCTGGATCGCGAACCGCGCGAACGAGCTGCTCGCCTCCGGGTGGGACCGGGTGCCGCGCGTGTCCGTGGCCGCGGCCCTCGCCGCCGACACCACCCGCAAGCACGACTTCCTCGGCGCCTACGTGGACGACCTGACCCACGTGCTGGACCTGGACGCCATCCGCTCGGCCGGCGTCCGGATCGGCGCGGACCCGCTGGGCGGCGCGTCGGTGGAGTACTGGGGCGCGATCGCGGAGCGCTACGGGCTGGACCTGACGGTCGTGAACCCGCGGGTGGACCCGCAGTGGTCGTTCATGACGCTCGACTGGGACGCGAAGATCCGGATGGACTGCTCGTCGCCGTCGGCGATGGCGTCGCTGGTGACCGCCATGAGCGGGGACGCCCCGTACGACATCGCGACCGGCAACGACGCGGACTCCGACCGGCACGGCATCGTGACGCCGGACGCGGGCCTGATGAACCCGAACCACTACCTCGCCGTCGCGATCCGCTACCTGTACTCGGGCGCCCGCCCGGGCTGGCCGGCGGACGCGGCGATCGGCAAGACGCTCGTGTCGTCCTCGCTGATCGACCGGGTGGCGGGCAGCCTCGGCCGCCGGCTGCTCGAGGTGCCGGTCGGCTTCAAGTGGTTCGTGCCCGGCCTGCTGGACGGGACGGTCGGCTTCGGCGGCGAGGAGTCCGCCGGGGCGTCGTTCCTGCGCACGGACGGCTCGGTGTGGACCACGGACAAGGACGGCATCATCCTGGCGCTGCTCGCCTCGGAGATCCTGGCCACCACCGGGCGGTCCCCCTCCCAGCACCACGCCGAGCTGGTCGGCGAGTTCGGCGAGTCCTGGTACGCCCGGGTCGACGCCCCCGCCACGCTGGAGCAGAAGGCGACGCTCGGGAAGCTGTCCCCGGAGCAGGTCACCGCGACCACGCTCGCGGGCGAGGAGATCACCGCGAAGCTCACCTCGGCCCCGGGCAACGACGCGGCGATCGGCGGCCTGAAGGTCACCACGGAGAACGCCTGGTTCGCCGCGCGGCCGTCCGGCACCGAGAACGTCTACAAGATCTACGCCGAGTCGTTCGTCAGCCCCGAGCACCTGGCGCAGGTCCAGGACGCCGCGAAGGACGTCGTCTCCGACGCCCTGGGCTGAGCCGCGCCGCCCCGTCCGCCCGCCCCGTCCGCGCACGACGCGCGGGCGGGGCCGCACGCGCCTAGCGTGGGCCGCCCAGCACCCCAGCGAAGGAGCGTGTGATGAGCGAGAACGTCGAGCCGGCCCCCGAGGACTCCCCCGACGCCCTGGCCGACCCGCAGGTGGACGAGGTCCGCGACGACGAGGTCTCCGACGACGAGGTCGCCCGCTCGATGCCGGACGCCGGCACCAGCGACCAGGACCCCGGGTCGTTCCTCAACCTCTGACCCGGTCGCCCCCGCGCGGCCGCAGGGCGAGCACGAGCGCCAGCGGCGCCAGCGACTGCGCCCCGGCGACCGCCCGCTCGGCCAGCCCCACCAGGTCGCCGTCGGCGCGCACCTCGACGACGAACCAGGTCAGCAGGCCGAGCAGCACCGCTGCGGCCGCGCCGGTCACGGCCGGCCGCAGCGGCGCCGGGCCCGTGCGGCGCGCCGCCGCCGCGGGCCACAGCGCCAGCGCCCCGAACGCCACGCCCGCCGCCACGGCGTGCGCCGTCGGCACCCGGTCCACCGGGAGCAGGCCGACCGCCGCCGTCCCGAGGCCGCCGAGCGCGAGCAGCGCCCGCCCCGGCAGCGGCACGCCCCGCAGCGACGCGGCCGTGCCGAGGTGCGCGGCGCCGGTGACCAGCAGCCCGGCCGTCATGATCCCGGGGCGGTCGACGGCCGCGGTGGCCAGCGCGCTGATCGTGCCGCGCACCGCGTCGAACCCCGGCTCGAGCGCGGCGGCGAGCGTCCACCCGCCGATCATCGCGACCGGCGCGACGGCCGCGGGCAGCAGCGCGCGCGTGCGCCGCTGCCCGGTCCCGCCCCGGCGTACGTCCCGGCCCCCGAGACGCGACCACGGCGCACGAGATCGCGTGCGCCCTCGTGGTGTCTCGTGCGCCGTGGCGGGGGCGGGCGGGCGGGTGTCGGGCACCGGGGCACCGTAGCCCGGCGGGGGTGCGGTCGCGCGGGGCCCGCGCAGCCGGTAGACCGGGGCGCATGACGAACCCCGACGCCGGCGCCGTGCTGCTCGACATCGACGGCACGCTGGTCGACTCCAACTTCCTGCACGTGCACGCGTGGATCCAGGCGTTCGCGGACGCCGGCCACCCGGTCGACGCGTGGCGGGTGCACCGGCGGATCGGCATGGGCTCGGGCCGGCTGATCGCGGAGCTGCTCGGGGACGACGCCGACCGGCTCGGCGACGCGGTGAAGCAGGGCCACACCGACCGGTACGCCGAGCTCACCGACCGGCTGCGGGCGTTCGACGGCGCGCGCGAGCTGGTGCGGGCGCTCGCCGACCGGGGCGCGGCCGTGGTGCTGTCCACGTCGGCCGCCCCGGAGGAGGTGGAGCGGCTGCGGGCCGTGCTGGACGTGGACGACGTCGTGCAGCTCACCGGCGCCGAGGACGTCGACGAGGCCAAGCCCGAGCCCGACCTGGTGCAGGCGGCGCTCGACCTCGCGGGCGTCCCGGCCGGGCGCGCGGTGTTCGTCGGCGACTCGGTGTGGGACGTGCAGGCCGCCGCGCGCGCCGGCGTCACCTGCGTGGGCGTGCTCTCCGGCGGCACCTCGGAGGCCGAGCTGCGGGAGGCGGGCGCGGTGCACGTGGCCGAGGACGCCGCCGCGCTGCTGCGCGACCTGGACGCCGGCCCGCTGGCGGCGGTGCTGCGGGGCTGAGCCCCTGCGGCGCCGCGGCGCCGGGCGTCAGCGCGCGTCGTCCGCCACGAGGTCGGCGTAGTCCGGGTGCTCGGCCACGAACGCCCGCACGAACCGGCACTGCGGGTCGATGCGGTCGCCGGCCGCCCGCACGGCGTCCAGCGCCTCGCGCACCAGGGTGGAGCCGACGCCGTGCCCCTCGTGCTCGGGGTCCACCTCGGTGTGGGTGAACACGACCACGCCGGGTCGGCGCTCGTACGCGGCCACGCCCAGCACGGTGCCGTCGGCGTCGGCCGCCTCGAACCGCTGGTCGTCCGGCCGGTCGGTCACGGTGATCGCAGTCATGTCCAGAGTATCCGCGCGGCCACCGGTATTCAGCACGCCGGGCGTCGGTCCCGGGTGCGACACTGGCCGGGTGCTGGGGCCCTACCGCGACGTGCTGACCCGTCCCGGGACGCTGGCGTTCTCCGCCGCCGGCGTCGTGGCCCGGCTGCCGATGTCCATGCTCGGCATCGGGATCATCCTGATGATCGAGGCCACCCACGGCTCGTACGGGCTCGCCGGCAGCGTCTCGGCGGTGTCGGTGCTGGCGCAGGCGGTGTGCTCGCCGCAGCTCGCCCGGCTGGTGGACCTGCACGGCCAGGCCCGGGTGATGCGCCCGGCGACGGCGGTGTCCGCGACCGCGATCCTCGCGCTCGTGCTGTGCACCGTGCTCGACGCCCCGGTGGTCACCCTCTACGTCACCGCGGCGCTGGCCGGGGCGACGATCGGCTCGTTCGGGGCGCTGGTGCGGGCCCGCTGGTCGCACGTGCTGGACGACCCGCGCGCGCTGCACACCGCGTACTCGCTGGAGTCCGCGCTGGACGAGCTGGTGTTCGTCGTCGGCCCGATCCTCGCGACGACGCTCGCCACGGCCGTCGCCCCGTCCGCGGGGCTGCTGGTGCCGGTGGCGGGGATGCTGCTCGGCGGGTTCTGGTTCCTGGCGCAGCGCCGCACCCAGCCGCCGCCGCACCCGCGCCCGGCCGCGACGGCGCCGGACGGCTCGCCGGTGCGCCGGCGCTCGGTGATGCGGTCCTGGGGCATGGTCGTGCTCGCGGTGGTGTTCGTGGCGATGGGGGCGATCTTCGGCGCCACCGACGTCAGCACCGTGGCGTTCGCCGAGGAGGCCGGCCGGCCCGGGCTCGCGGGCGTCGTGCTCGCGGTGTTCGCCTGCGGCTCGATGATCTCCGGCCTGCTCTACGGCGCCCGGCACTGGACCACGCCGCTGTGGCGCCGGTTCGCGGTGGGCATGGTCGCGCTGGCCCTCGGGGCGTCGCTGTTCGTGCTGGTCGACTCGATGCTGATGCTCGCGGTCGTCATGTTCGTCGCCGGGTTCGCCATCGCCCCGACGCTGGTCAACGGCAACGCGCTCGTGCAGCACCTGGTGCCCCGGGAGCGGCTGACCGAGGGGCTGACCTGGGTCGGCACCTCGCTCGGCGTGGGCGTCTCCCTCGGCTCCTGGCTCGCGGGCACGCTGATCGACCGGCAGGGCTCGCACGGCGGGTACCTGGTCGTGGTGGTCGCCGCGGGCCTGGCGGTGCTGGCCGTGCTCGGGTCGCTGCGCACCCTGCGGGCCGGGACGGCCGACCTCGGCGCGCCGGCGGACACGGAGCACGAGGCGGCCCCGACCCCGCAGCCGTGACCGACCGGGCAGCCGCTCCGGTGGCGCGCCCGGCCACGGCGTGGGACGACTGAGTCGACACGTCGACGACAGGAGCACCTCGTGGCACGCAGCAGCACGGTGGCCGACCAGCTCGTCGCCCAGGTGGTGGCAGCCGGGGCCAAGCACATCTACGGCATCGTCGGGGACAGCCTGAACCCCGTGGTGGACGCGGTCCGGCGGGCCGCGGAGGACGGCGTGGACATCCAGTGGGTGCACGTCCGGCACGAGGAGGCCGCCGCCTTCGCCGCCGCGGCGGAGGCGGAGATCACCGGCGCCCTCGCCGTGTGCGCGGGCTCGTGCGGGCCGGGCAACCTGCACCTGATCAACGGCCTGTACGACGCGAACCGCAGCCGGGTCCCGGTGCTGGCCATCGCGTCGCACATCCCCAGCACCCAGATCGGCACGCAGTACTTCCAGGAGACGCACCCGGACCGGCTGTTCGTGGAGTGCTCGGTGTACTCCGAGATGATCACCTCGGCCGCGCAGGCGCCGCGGGTGATCCGCAGCGCGATCCACCACGCCTACGGCGCGCCCGGTGTCGCGGTGCTGACGCTGCCCGGGGACGTCGCCGACCTGGAGGCCCCGGCGGCCGGCACCGACACGCTCACCCGGCCGCGGCCGCCCCGCGTGGTGCCGGACGAGACGGACGTCGCCGCGCTGGCCGAGGCGGTCGACGCCGCGAAGAAGGTCACGATCCTGGCCGGCGCCGGGGTCCGCGGCGCGCACGACGACGTCCTGGCGCTCGCCGACCGGATCGCCGCACCCGTCGGGCACAGCCTGCGCGGCAAGGAGCACATCCAGTACGACAACCCGTTCGACGTCGGCATGACCGGCCTGCTCGGCTACGGCGCGCTGCAGGCCGCGATGGACGAGGCCGACCTGCTGATCCTGCTCGGCACCGACTTCCCGTACGACCAGTTCCTGCCCGACGACGTCCGCACCGTGCAGGTCGACATCGAGCCCACCCGGCTGGGCCGCCGCACCCGCAACGACCTGGCGGTGGTCGGCGACGTGGGCGAGACCGTGCGCGCGCTGCTGCCGCTGGTGCAGCGGAAGAAGTCCCGCCGGTTCCTGGAGCAGATGCTGAAGAAGCACGACCGGGCGATGTCCGGGGTGGTCGGCGCGTACACGAAGAACGTCGAGGACCACACCCCGATCCACCCCGAGTACGCGGCCGTGCTGCTGGACGAGGAGGCGGCGGACGACGCCGTGTTCACGGTGGACACCGGGATGGGCAACGTCTGGTCCGCCCGGTACCTGACCCCGAACGGCCGGCGGCGGGTGATCGGCTCGTTCCTGCACGGGTCGATGGCCAACGCCGTGCCGCACGCGATCGGCGCGGCGTTCGCGGCCCGGGACGCCGACGTGCCCCAGAAGCACGTGATCGCGGTCGCCGGGGACGGCGGGCTGTCCATGCTGCTCGGCGAGCTGGTGACCCTGGTGCACTACCAGCTGCCCGTGAAGATCATCCTGTTCGACAACGCCACGCTGGGCATGGTGCGCCTGGAGATGCTGGTGGACGGGCTGCCGAGCCACGGCACCGACTCCCCGGTGGTCGACTACGCCGCGGTGGCGCGGGCCATCGGCATCCCGTCGGTGCGCGTCGAGGACCCGACGCAGATCCGCACGGCGCTGCGCGAGGCGTTCTCGCACGACGGCCCGGCGCTGGTCGACCTGGTCACCGACCCGCGGGCGCTGTCCCTCCCGCCGAAGATCACGCGCCAGCAGGTCGCCGGGTTCACCGCCGCGATGAGCAAGGAGATCCTCGGCGGCGGCATGGGCGAGGTCATGGCGATGGCGCGGTCGAACCTGCGGAACGTGCCGCGCCCGTAGCGGCG
>JAPSIJ010000385.1 GCA_031178805.1 Cellulomonas sp.
ACCGCGCTGTCCGGCGCCGCGGACACCCCCGGCACCACCTACCTGCTGACCGGCTCGGACTCCCGCGAGGACGGCGCCATCGAGGACACCGAGACGGTCGGCGCCCGCACCGACACGATCCTGCTGCTGCACGTGCCCGACTCCGGGCCGGCGGCGCTGATCTCGCTGCCCCGCGACACCTACGCGCAGATCCCCGGGTACGACGCCAGCAAGCTGAACGCCGCGTTCTCCTGGGGCGGCGCCCCGCTCCTCGTGCAGACGGTCGAGGAGCTGTCCGGCCTCACCGTGGACCACTACGTGGAGATCGGGTTCGGCGGCGTCGAGGAGATCGTCGACTCGCTCGGCGGCGTCGAGCTGTGCCTGGACGGCAGCACCGGCATCACGTTCCCGGTGAACGAGCCGAAGTCGGGCCTGGTGTGGGACGCGCCCGGCTGCAAGACGGTGGACGGGGTGCAGGCGCTGGCGTTCTCGCGGATGCGGTACGCCGACCCGTCCGGCGACATCGGCCGCGGGCTGCGGCAGCGGCAGCTGATCAGCGCGGTGGCGCAGAAGGCGGAGAACCCCGCGGTGCTGCTCCAGCCGGGCAAGCAGGTGAGCCTGATCGACTCCGGCACGGGCGCGCTGACCGCCAGCGACGAGACCGGCATCGTCGACCTCGGGCGCCTCGCCCTGGCCTTCCGCTCGGCGACCGGCCCCGACGGCGTCACCGGGACCCCGCCGATCGCGGACATGGACTACCGGCCCGGCGGCATCGGCTCCACCGTGCTGCTCGACCCGGACCAGACGCCGACGTTCTTCGCGGCGGTGCGCGACGGCACGCTCGAGCCGGGCGTGGTCGGCGGCGTCCCGACGCCCTGACGCACCGCGGTGCGCCACGCCCCGGCCACGGCCTCGCGGACCCGCTCGCACCCGCGGGTGGTGGCCCGGCGCAGCCGGGGCCCGAACGGCTTCTCGACGAACCGGTGCACCAGCCACGCGAGCAGCAGCGAGAACGCCACCGCCGCGGTGAGCACCGCCCAGACCGGCAGCCGGTCGTGCAGCAGGTGCACCACCCACAGACCCCAGTACTCGTGGGTGAGGTAGAGCGGGTAGGTGAGCGCGCCCGCCGCGGTCAGCCCGGCCCAGCGCCACCGCGCGAGCGGGGTGAGCGCCACGAGCGCGACCAGGGCGACGCAGCCCAGCAGGGCGGCCGTGAGGAGGCCGGGCCGCGGCGCCACGACGGAGTTCTGGCCGAGGGAGTCCATCCGGGCGGGCACCAGCGCCGCCGTCGCCAGCGCCGCGTTCCCCGCGACGAGCAGCCACGGCACCAGGGCGTGCCCGCACCGGTGGATCACGTACAGCGCCATCCCGGCGGCGAACAGCGGCGCGTACGGCGCCACGAGCCAGGTCACCGCGTCGGACATCCCGAGGGCTCGCGCGAGCATCGCCGCCGCGGGCCAGAGCGCCGCGAACCACAGCACCCGCCGGCGGGTGATCCCGACCGCGGCGAACAGGGTGATCAGCAGGTAGAACCGCAGCTCCACCCACAGCGTCCAGTACACGCCGTCCACGTGGCCGACGTCGACGAGGCTCTGCAGCAGCGTGAGGTTCACCAGGACCTGGCCGCCGGTCACCTCCTTGCCCGCCCAGACGAACAGCAGCAGGCCGCCGGTCGCCAGCACGGCGACCCAGTAGGCCGGGTACAGCCGGCCGACCCGGGAGCCGACGATGTCCGGCACCGACCGGCCCCACGCGGTCATCAGGATGACGAACCCGCTGATCACGAAGAACAGCTCCGGGCCGAGCGAGGTGTAGACGGCCCACGAGTGCACCGCCGGCGCGACCTCCGCGAGGTCCCGGCCCCAGGCGTCCGTCTCGCGGGCGGTGAAGTGGTAGGCCAGCACGCCGACCGCGGCGAGGAAGCGCAGCGCGTCCAGCGCCGCGAGCCGCGGGGCCCGTGCGGCGGCGGGCCGTCCGGCGGGCGCGGTGGCGGTCGCGGCGGGGGCGGTGCGGGGCGGCGCGGTCGTCGTCACCTGCTCGACGGTAGGTCGGCCCGAGCCGCTCCGCCCGTCGAGGAGGGCCCGCCGACGGAGGTCTCGACGAGACCTTCACGGGCCGCCCGTGGGGCCCGCGCGACCCTCAGGAACCGACGCCGACGCCCGGCCGCCGCCCGTCGCCGCGGCACGGGACCGCGGCGACGGGCGGGAGCGCTCAGTACCCCCGGTACTCGAGGTGCACGTGGTTGCAGGTGTCGTTGAACGTCACGACGTTCGCCGGCAGGGACAGCGGTCCCCGGCACTGACGCTGACCGACGCCGGCCTTGCCGGGGACGAGGGACGCGAAGTCGCGGATCAGCGCGATGTCCTGGGCGGTCCCGCCCGTGCTCCGGACGCCGTTCACCCGGCCGAGGTCGATCGCGTGCCCCCCACCGTCACGCCAGTGGTAGCTGGCCTGCCCGGAGCCGGTGAGCGTGTCGGTGCAGTACCGGTTGAACGAGGTCACGTACAGGGAGTAGCCGCGCTCGACCACGAGCGTCCGCAGCACACCGAGGAGCGTGGGGTCGAGGTGGCACACCCGCACGTCGGTGTAGGGCTGCCCCGATGCGACGCCGCGGATCTGCGCCATTACCCCGTCCGCCCCGGTGACCCGTCCGCTCGCCAGGAGGTCGGCGGCGGCCTGCTGCCCGGTCACCGCCGGCGGCGCAGGGTTCGACGGAGGGACGACCGGCGGCACGTACCCGTCCCAGTCACCCACGACGGGCTGCACCGTGGCGTCGCCGGCAGGCCCGGACACGAGGGCAACGTCGCTGCTCGACGGGGTGTCGCGCTTGTTGGTCAGGTGCCAGGAGCCGTCACCCGGGCGGTACCAGCCCACGGAGTCCTTGCCGTCCGCGTCCCAGTCGCCGGCCACGGGCGTCACCGAGGCGTCGCCGGCCGGGCCGTAGACGAACGCGTGGTGGGTGCTGGCGCCGGAGGTCATCGCGTTCGTCAGGTGCCAGGACCCGTCACCCGGGCGGTACCAGCCCACCGAGTCCTTGCCGTCCCCGTCCCAGTCGCCGACCACGGGCGTCACCGAGGCGTCC
>JAPSIJ010000035.1 GCA_031178805.1 Cellulomonas sp.
GGGGCGGGGACGGGACCGGCGGCAGGCACGCCGCCACGGTAGCCGCAGGTCGCGGCGGGTCCTGCACGGTGCCGGGTGGTCGCCGCGGGGCGGCCCGGCGCGCACGGGTGCCCGCGGTACCCTCGGTGCCGCGCGGCGCACCCCCGCGCGGGACGAGGCGGGGAGGAGCAGGCGTGGACGACGACGCGGCGACCCCGGTGCCCGTCCCGCCGACGGAGGAGCGGTTCGACTCCGAGGGCCGGCCGCTCGACCCGCGCGCCATCGCCCGGGCCTCGCTCGCCGCCGACCGGAACTGGTCGCTGTGGGTGATCGCGGGCGCCGTGCTCGGCTGCTCGCTGCTCGCCCTGGTCGCCGGCACGTCGGTCGGCGCGCTGGCGCTGGCCGCGTTCCTCGCCTGCTGCGCGGTCGTGCGCGGCGTGGTCCGCGGCGGCCCGGCCGCCCTCGTGGTGCGCAGCCGGGCGACCGACGTCACGGTGCTCGCCGGCCTGGCGCTGACCATCGGCGTGCTGTCGCAGATCGTCCCCGTCCCCGCCTGACCCCGCGCCGGCACCCCGCCCCGGACCCGGCCCCGGACGCGCCGGGGGGGCGGCGACCCCTGCGGGTCGCCGCCCCCCCCCGGGCACGCGGGCCGTCGCGGTCAGCGGACCGGGCTGACCGCCACGTCGACCTCGTCCAGGGCGATCTCCTCGTCCAGGACGTCGTCGTCGGCGGGCGCCGACGCGAACGCGCGGTAGAGCAGGCCGGCCAGGGCGGCGCCGACCAGCGGCGCGACCCAGAACACCCAGACCTGGCCCCACGCCCACGACTCGGCGAAGATCGCCGCCGCGGTGGAGCGGGCCGGGTTCAGCGAGCCGCCGGTGACCGGGCCGGCCACGAGGATGGCGAACGCCAGGGTCAGGCCGACGGCGAACGCGGCCTGGTGCCGCGCCCCGCGCCGGTCGGTCGCGCCGAGGTACACGCCGACCAGCACCGCGGTCAGCACGCCCTCGATCAGCAGCGCGGCCACGAGCTCGAAGCCCACGCCGCCCGCCGCCGAGGCGATCGGGGAGTGCTCGCCGAAGCCGTTCGCGGTGATGGAGAACAGCGTGCGCTCGTTGCCCTCGATGGCCGAGAACGACGAGATGGTCACGAACAGCACCGCCGAGGCGAGCGCGCCGCCGAGCAGCTGCGCGACCCAGTACGGCAGCAGGTGGCTCCACGGCGTGCGGCCGGCCAGCGCCGAGCCGAGCGTGATCGCCGGGTTGAAGTGGCCGCCGCTGACGTGCGAGACGGCGATGAACGCCGCGATGGTGCCGAAGCCGAACGCCAGCGCGACGCGCACGTCGGTGATCCCGACCAGCGCCGCGAACAGCGCCGTGCCGAGGCCGGCCAGCAGCACCACGAAGGTGCCGAACAGCTCGGCGCCGAACCGGGCGACGAGCGACGGGCCCGTCACCGTGGCGCGCACGGCCGTGGTGACCTCGATGTCGTCCGCGCCGGCGTCGCCCGCCGGGTCGGTGCCGTAGCCGCTGGCCGCGCCGTAGCCGACGGGGACGGCGGCGGGCGCGGGGGCGGCGGCCGGCGCCGGGGCGGCGGTCGGCTGCGCGACGGGCGCGGCGTCGGCGGACGCCGGCTGCCCGGCGGTCGCGGGCGGCGCGGCGGGGGCCGGCGTCGTGCCCTCCGGCACCTCGGTGGGCTCGGGCGTGTCCTGCGGCATGGTGATCCGTTCGTCCGGGAGCGATGGGGAGCGCGCGGCCCGGGCTCCGGGCCGTCCGCGCCCGTGCGGCCCACGCGGCCGGTGCGGTCACCGGCCCGGGGTCGGGCACATCTCGCCAGCATGCCAGGGATCGCTGTGCGACGCCTGGAGGGGCCCGCCCCGGTGGCTGCTCGTCCCCCGAAGTCTCTCGACGTCAAGTAATCTGGCGCCCATGGCGAAGATCAAGGTGGTTGGACCGGTCGTCGAGCTCGACGGTGACGAGATGACGCGGATCATCTGGCAGTTCATCAAGGACCGCCTGATCCATCCGTACCTGGACGTGGACCTGCGCTACTACGACCTGTCGATCGAGAACCGGGACGCGACGGACGACCAGGTGACGATCGACGCGGCGCACGCGATCAAGGAGCACGGCGTCGGCGTCAAGTGCGCGACGATCACGCCCGACGAGGCGCGCGTCGAGGAGTTCGGGCTCAAGAAGATGTGGCGGTCCCCGAACGGGACGATCCGCAACATCCTGGGCGGCGTGGTGTTCCGCGAGCCCATCATCATCAGCAACATCCCGCGCCTGGTGCCGGGCTGGAACAAGCCGATCATCATCGGCCGCCACGCCCACGGCGACCAGTACAAGGCGACGGACTTCGTGGTGCAGGGCGCGGGCACGCTGACGCTGACCTTCACCCCGGCGGACGGCTCCGACCCGATCCAGCAGGAGGTCGTGACGTACCCCGAGGGCGGCGGCGTCGCGATGGCCATGTACAACTTCGACGAGTCGATCCGCGACTTCGCGCGCGCCTCGTTCGCGTACGGCCTGCAGCGGAGCTACCCGGTGTACCTGTCCACCAAGAACACGATCCTCAAGGCCTACGACGGCCGGTTCAAGGACCTGTTCCAGGAGGTCTTCGACGCCGAGTTCGCGTCCGCGTTCGCGGAGGCCGGGCTCACCTACGAGCACCGCCTGATCGACGACATGGTCGCGTCCGCGATGAAGTGGGAGGGCGGCTACGTCTGGGCCTGCAAGAACTACGACGGCGACGTGCAGTCCGACACCGTCGCGCAGGGCTTCGGCTCGCTGGGCCTGATGACCTCGGTCCTGATGACCCCGGACGGCCGGACGGTCGAGGCCGAGGCCGCGCACGGCACCGTGACCCGGCACTACCGCCAGCACCAGCAGGGCAAGCCGACGTCGACCAACCCGATCGCGTCGATCTTCGCCTGGACCGGCGGCCTCAAGCACCGCGGCAAGCTGGACGGCACGCCCGAGGTCACGCAGTTCGCGGAGACGCTGGAGGACGTGGTCGTCAAGACCGTCGAGAGCGGCAAGATGACCAAGGACCTGGCGCTGCTCGTCGGGCCCGACCAGGAGTGGCTGACCACCGAGGCGTTCCTCGAGGCGCTCGACGAGAACCTCGCCGCCCGCCTGGGCTGACCCCGCTCGCACCGGTCGAGGCCGCCGTCCGCACCCGCGGGCGGCGGCCTCGTCGCGTTCCCGGCACCCGCTCCGGGCGCCGCGGGCCGGGCCGGTTTGCCGTCACCTCTCGAACGCAGGGCAGGGTGGGGCGCCGGGCGTCCCGCTGGGGGTGCGCGCGCCTGTATCCTCGGCTACGTGGGCACTGATCGGGTGACCCCGGGTTCGCAATCTTCACTCCGTGAAGCCAACCGGGCCCGGATCGTGAGTGCCGTCCAGCAGCGTGGCTCCCTCACGCAGGTCGAGCTGGCCGGCGTCACGGGGCTGTCACCCGCCACGGTGTCGAACATCGTCAAGGAGCTCACCGGCGCCGGCGTGCTCACCACGTCGCCCACCTCCCGCAGCGGCCGCCGCGCCCAGCAGGTCGCCCTCGCGCGCAACCTCGGGCTGGTCGCGGGCATCCACTTCGGCTCGCGCTCGCTGCGCGTGACCGTGTCCGACGTGGCGCAGCGCGTGGTCGCCGACCAGCGGATGCCGCTGCCGCCGGACCACCGCGCGGACGCCGGCCTGGAGCGCGCGTCGCTGCTGCTCACCGAGCTCGTCGACTCTGTCGACGCGACCCTCGCCGAGGTGCTGGCCGTCGGCGTCGGCGTGCCCGCCCCGGTGGACCCGGAGTCCGGGCGGATCGTGTCGGTCGGCGTGCTGCGCGGGTGGGACGGCGTGTCCGTGCCCGAGGTGCTGGAGCGCCGGCTGGGCGTGCCGGTGCGGGTGGACAACGACTCGAACCTGGGCGCGCTCGCCGAGCTCCGGCACGGGGCCGCCCGCGGCCGGCGGCACGTCGCGTACCTGAAGGTCTCGCACGGCGTGGGCAGCGGGCTGATCGTCGACGGGCGCGTGTTCCACGGCCGAACCGGCGCGGCGGGGGAGTTCGGGCACATCACGATCGACGACAACGGCCCGATCTGCCGGTGCGGGAACCGCGGCTGCCTGGACGCGCTGATCGGTGCGCCGGCGCTGCTGCGGATGCTCGAGTCCAGCCACGGGCACCTCACCCTGGCGGACGTCATCTCGCGCGCGCAGGAGGGCGACCCGGGCTGCCGGCGGGTGATCTCCGACGCCGGCCGGCTGCTGGCGGTGGCCGCCGCGAACACCTGCAACCTGTTCGACCCCGAGCTCGTCGTCGTGGGCGGCCGGCTGGCCGAGGCGGGCCCGATCCTGCTGGACACCTTCCGGAACGTGCTGGCGCAGCGGACCCTGCCGAGCACCGCCGGACCGGTCGAGGTGGTGGTCTCCGAGCTCGGCACGGCGGCCGAGGTGCGGGGCGCGCTGGCGCTGGCGCTGGACCACGCCGGTATTGCCGAGTCGATGGCGGTGGCAGGATGAGCCGGTGCAGCACGGCGCGCAGCAGGGACGCAGCGGAGGAGGTCGCGTGAGCCCCACCCACGACACCGTGCCGGTGCTCTCCGTGCGCGGCGTGTCCCGGAACTACGGCGCGGTCCGCGCGCTCGTCGACGTGGACCTGGACATCCACCCGCACGAGGTGGTCGCCATCGTCGGCGACATCGGCGCGGGCAAGTCCACGCTCGCGCGGGTGATGTCCGGCGCGCTGGCGCCCGACAGCGGCCGGATCGAGCGGGACGGCGTGCCCGTGTCGCTGACCTCCACCCGCGCGGCCCGGGAGCACGGCATCGCCGCGGTGTTCCAGGACCTCGGGCTGTGCGAGAACCTCGACGTGGTGCAGAACCTGTTCCTCGGGCAGGAGATCCGCCGCGGCGGGATGCTCGACGAGCGGCAGATGGAGCGCCGCGCGTGGGAGGTGCTGAGCCAGCTCGCCGCGCGGGTGCCGTCGGTGCGCGCGCCGGTCCGGGCGCTGTCCGGCGGGCAGCGGCAGGCGGTCGCCGTCGCGCGCAGCCTGGTCGGCAACCCGCGGGTGGTCGTGCTGGACGAGCCGCTGGCGTCGCTCGGCATCTCGCAGACCGCCGAGGTGCTGAACATGGTCGAGCGGCTGCGGGAGAGCGGCCTGGGCGTCGTGATGATCAGCCACTCGATGGTCGACGTGCAGGCGGTGGCCGACCGGATCGTGGTGCTGCGCCTCGGGCGGATCAACGGCGACTTCGACGCGCAGCACGCGTCCTACGAGGACCTGATCGCGGCGATCACCGGGATCACGCCGACCGGCCGGCTGCCCCGGCCGAACCGCCCCGCCGCGCTCTGAGCGCCGGCGCGGGGCCGTGCGCGGCGCGGCTCAGCGGAAGACGATCGTGCGGTGCCCGTCCAGCAGCACCCGGTGCTCGGCGTGCCACCGCACCGCGCGGGCCAGCGCCCGGCGCTCGACGTCCTGGCCGAGCGCGACCAGGTCGGTGACCCCGCGGGTGTGGTCCACCCGCTCGACGTCCTGCTCGATGATCGGGCCCTCGTCGAGGTCGCCGGTCACGTAGTGCGCGGTGGCGCCGATCAGCTTCACGCCGCGGTCGTGCGCCTGGGCGTAGGGGCGGGCGCCCTTGAACGACGGCAGGAACGAGTGGTGGATGTTGATGATCCGCCCGGCCAGGGCGCGGCAGAGGTCGTCGGACAGGATCTGCATGTACCGCGCGAGCACGACGAGCTCGACGTCGAGCTCCTCGACCAGCGCCAGCAGCCGCGCCTCGGCCTCGGCCTTGGTGTCCCGGGTGACCGGCACGTGGTGGAAGCCGATCCCGTAGAACTGCGCGAGGTCGGCCAGGTCGGTGTGGTTCGACACCAGGCCGACGATGTCGATCGGCAGGCCCTCGGACCGCTGCCGGAACGCGAGGTCGTTCACGCAGTGCGCCGCGGTGGAGCCGAGCAGCAGCGTGCGCATCTTCCGGCCGGCGACGTCCAGCGACCACTCCAGCCCGAACCGCGGCGCCAGCGCACCGAGCCCGGCCTCCAGGTCCGCGCGGTCCGCCTCGGCCGTGACCTCGACGCGCATGAAGAACAGCCCCGACAGCGGGTCGCCGAACTGCTGCGACTCGGTGATGTTCCCGCCGTGCTCGGCGAGCAGCCCCGCGACGGCGGCGACGATGCCCGGCTGGTCGGGGCAGGACAGCGACAGCACCCAGGAGGTGGCGGCGGGCGAGGAGGTCGGCACGAGGGTCGAGCGTACCGGCGGGACCCCGCCCCGCCCGCGGGCGTCCGTCGGGTGGAATCGGGGCGAACTCGGGACCTCCGGGTGGTCCGGCGCGGGATGCGGCTGAGACGATGGGGGCATGAGCGAGACCCTGACCATCCGGCCCGTCGACGACGCCGACGCCGGCGAGCTGCTCACGCTGCGCCGCGCCGCCTTCGTCACCGAGGCGCAGCAGTACGACGACCCGCACATCCCGCCGCTGACCCAGACGCTCAGCGAGCTGCGCGCCGACCTGGCGGCCGAGGGCGTCGTCACGCTCGGCGCGTGGGCCGGGCACCGGCTCGTGGGCTCGATCCGCGTGGTGCTGGAGGGGAAGAAGGCCACCCTCGGCCGGTTCGCCGTCGCCCCGGACCAGCAGGGCCACGGCATCGGCACGCAGCTGCTGCTGGCGATCCTGCCGCACCTGCCGGAGGACGTGGAGGAGATCTGGGTGTTCACCGGGCGGGACTCCGTGCAGAACCTCGCGGTGTACGAGAAGCACGGCTACACCCACGAGCACGACCAGACGGTCGGCGACCTGACGTACGCGTACCTGCGCCGGATCCTCGGCGACGCCGACGCCGAGGCGACCGCCTCCGCCTGACCCTCGCCACGGCCCCGGGGGACGTTGCTAGGCTGGCCCGGTCGCGACTGGCGCACAGGTGGGTCACCACCGGGGAGCGACGCAGCTGTTGCGACGTCGGGTCGGACGCCTGGGCCCCGCGGTCACCCCACACCATCGGTGTGCGGTCGACAGACCGCGCCCGCCGACTGCCGAGGAGACGCATGAGCGCCGAGAACACGCCCCTGCTCGACCAGAACCTGTCCGAGGTCGACCCCGAGATCGCCGCCGTCCTCGACGGCGAGCTGGCCCGCCAGCAGGGCACGCTCGAGATGATCGCCAGCGAGAACTTCGTCCCGCGGGCCGTGCTGCAGGCGCAGGGCTCCGTGCTGACCAACAAGTACGCCGAGGGCTACCCGGGCCGCCGCTACTACGGCGGCTGCGAGCAGGTCGACATCGCCGAGACGCTGGCCATCACCCGCGCCAAGGAGCTGTTCGGCGCCGAGCACGCCAACGTCCAGCCGCACTCCGGCGCCACCGCGAACGCGGCCGTGCTGCACGCGCTGGCCAGCGCCGGCGACCGGATCCTCGGCCTGGAGCTCGCCCACGGCGGCCACCTGACGCACGGCATGAAGATCAACTTCTCCGGCAAGCTGTACGACGTCGGCGCCTACGGCGTCGACCCGGACACGTTCCTCATCGAGCCGGAGGCGATCCGCCAGGCGGCGCTGAAGCACCGCCCGCAGGTCATCATCGGCGGCTGGTCCGCCTACCCGCGGCACCTGGACTTCGCCGCGATGCGCGAGATCGCCGACGAGGTCGGCGCGAAGCTCTGGGTCGACATGGCGCACTTCGCCGGCCTGGTGGCCGCGGGCCTGCACCCGTCGCCCGTGCCGTACGCGGACGTCGTGTCCTCCACCGTGCACAAGACGATCGGCGGTCCCCGCTCGGGCTTCATCCTGAGCAAGGAGGAGTACGCCAAGAAGATCGACTCCGCGGTGTTCCCCGGCCAGCAGGGCGGCCCGCTGATGCACGTCATCGCCGCCAAGGCCGTGTCGTTCAAGATCGCCGGCGGCGAGGAGTTCGCCGCCCGCCAGCAGCGCACCATCGACGGCGCGCGGATCATCGCCGAGCGCCTGGTGGCCCCCGAGGTCGCCGGCGCGGGCGTGTCCGTGCTGACCGGCGGCACCGACGTGCACCTGGTGCTGGTGGACCTGCGGAACTCGCAGCTCGACGGCCAGCAGGCCGAGGACCTGCTGCACGACGTCGGCATCACCGTGAACCGCAACGCCGTCCCGTTCGACCCGCGCCCGCCGCGCGTCACGTCCGGCCTGCGGATCGGCACCCCGGCGCTCGCGACCCGCGGGTTCGGCGACGCCGAGTTCACCGAGGTCGCCGACATCATCGCCACGGCCCTCGTGGCCGGTGCGTCCGCCGACGTCGAGGCGCTGCGGGCGCGCGTGGCCAAGCTGGCCGACGCGTTCCCGCTGTACCCCGGCCTGCAGCAGTACTGAGAGGCGCGCCCATGACGGCGAAGACGCTCGACGGCAAGGCCACGGCCGCCACGATCAAGGCGGAGCTGAAGACCCGGGTGGAGGCCCTCGCCGCGCGCGGCGTCCGGGCCGGGCTCGGCACGCTGCTGGTGGGGGAGGACCCGGGCTCGGTGTCCTACGTCGCCGGCAAGCACCGGGACTGCGCGGAGGTGGGCATCGCCTCCATCCGGGAGGACCTGCCGGCGGACGCCACCCAGGAGCAGATCGAGGCCGCCGTGCAGCGGCTGAACGAGGACCCGGAGTGCACCGGGTTCATCGTCCAGCTCCCGCTGCCCCGGGGGATCGACACCAACCGGGTGCTGGAGCTCGTCGACCCCGACAAGGACGCCGACGGCCTGCACCCGACCAACCTCGGGCGGCTGGTGCTGCGGGTCAACGAGGAGATCACCTCCCCGCTGCCCTGCACCCCGCGCGGCATCATCGAGCTGCTCACCCGGCACGGCGTCGACCTCGCCGGCGCGGACGTCACGGTCGTGGGCCGCGGCACGACGGTGGGCCGGTCCATCGGCCTGCTGCTCACCCGCCGCGCCGTGAACGCCACGGTGACGCTGACGCACACCGGGACGTCCGACCTCGGGGAGCACACGCGGAACGCCGACGTGATCGTCGCGGCGGCCGGCGTGCCCGGGATCGTCACCGCGGACCTGGTCAAGCCGGGCGCCGTCGTGGTCGACGTCGGCGTCTCGCGGGTCACCGACGCGGAGACCGGGAAGAGCCGGATCGTCGGCGACGTGGACCCCGGCGTCTCCGAGGTCGCCGCCTGGGTCTCCCCGAACCCCGGCGGCGTGGGTCCGATGACCCGCGCGATGCTCCTGGCCAACGTGGTCGAGGCCGCCGAGCGCCGCGCCTGACGCGCGCCGCGCCGCCGCGCCGGCGCGAGGTCGAGGGGTCGTCCCGGTGCTGCCGGGGCGACCCCTCGACCTCGGGACCACCCCTCGACCTCGCGGGCGGGACGCCCCGGGGTGGTGGATTAGATGGTGGTCGCGAGGATGGCGCGGGCCGTGGTCACGTCGGTGACGTCGGCCAGGGGGGCGTAGAGGCGGATCGCGTCCAGGGCGCGGGTGTGCGCCTCGTCGTCCGAGCCCGCGCAGCCCTCGGCGACCACCCGGACGGCCACGCCCGCGTCCGCGGCGGCGAGCGCCGTGGAGAGCACGCAGCAGTCCGTGGAGACGCCCACCACGAGCAGGGTGTCCCCGGGGCCGACGTGCGCCGCCAGGTCGGGGCCCCACTTCCCGAACGTGGTCGCGGTGACCACCGGTGCCGCCGCGGCCAGGTCGGCCAGCGCCGGGACCACGGCGTAGGCGGGGGCGTCCGGCGGCTGCAGCGCGAACGGCCAGTCCGCGTAGTAGGGCACCCAGGCGCCCACGGGGTGCTCGGGGGCGACGAACCGGGTGAACACCGTCCGCTGCGGCCCGGCGGCCTCGGCGAGCGCCCGGACGACCGCCAGCGCCTCGTCGAACCGCGCGGCGGCCCACGGGCTGCCCGCGTCGGCGAACACCGGCTGCATGTCGACCACCAGCAGCACGCTGCGGCCCGGCACGTCTCCCACGGGCGGGTCGTCCGCGGAGGACGTGCCGGTGGGGGTCTGCTGCTCCCCGGTCACCGGACCACCTCCCGCCCGGCGGACGGCGCCAGGGCCTCCTGCGCGCGCACCGCCCCGCGGCGCAGCAGCAACGTGCCCGCGAACCCGACGGCCAGGGCCACGAGCACGCCGAGGTTGGCGTAGGCCCACGCGCCCTCGGTGCCGCCGAGGCCGAGCGGGCCGAGCAGGTACCCCTGCCAGGCCAGCCAGCCCGCCGACGCGTTGGTGACCAGGCCCCAGCCGAGCACGGTGCCGACGAGCAGCAGCGCGAGCGGCACGGCCTGGGCGCGCCCGTAGCGGCCCGTCGGCCGGTACAGGTCCAGGTCGTCGTAGTCGCGCCGGCGCAGCAGCACGTCCGCCAGCATGATCCCCGCCCACGCCGCGATCGGGACGCCGAGGGTGATGAGGAAGCCCTGGAACACCCCGAAGAAGCTCTCCGAGCCGAACACGATGTAGATCGTGCCGAGCACCATGATCACGCCGTCGATCCCGGCGGCGACCGGGCGGGACACCGGCAGCCCGGTGGACACCAGCGCCAGGCCGGAGGAGTAGATGTCGAGCACGGCGCCGCCGACCAGGCCCAGCACCGCCACCACGGCGAACGGCACCAGGTACCAGGTGGGCAGCACGGTGGTCAGCGCGCCGATCGGGTCGGCGCTGATCGCGGTGCGCAGCTCCGGGTCGGAGCCGGCGAGCAGCAGGCCGAACACGAGCAGCACCACGGGCGCGAGCGAGGCGCCGAGCGTCGTCCACGCGACCACGCCGCGCCCGGAGCTGTGCCGGGGCAGGTACCGGGAGTAGTCCGCCGCGACGTTCACCCAGCCCAGCCCGAAGCCGGTCATCATGAACACCAGCGCCCCGATGAACGCCTGGGCGGTGCCGCCGGGCAGCGCGGTGACGGCGCCGAGGTCCACCTGGTCGAGCACCAGCAGGACGTACCCGACGGTCAGCACGGCGGTCACGACCGTGATGACGGTCTGCATCCGCATGATCAGGTCGAAGCCGAACACGCCGCCGGCGATGATCAGCCCCGCGACGACCAGCAGCGCGACGACCTGCACGGGTGTCCCGCCGCCCCAGCCGAGCGCCTCCACGACGGTCGCCGTCGCGAGCGTGGCCAGCGCGGTGAGGATCGTCTCCCAGCCGACGGTCAGCAGCCAGGACAGCACCGCGGCGACCCGGTTGCCCTGCACGCCGAGCGCCGCGCGGGACAGCACCATCGTCGGGGCGGAGCCGCGCTTGCCCGCCAGGGCGACGACGCCGCAGAGCAGGAACGAGAACACGATGCCCACGACGCTCGCGACGACCGCCTGGCCGAACGACACCCCGAAGTCGAGCACCCAGGCGCCGTAGGACAGCCCGAGCACGGACACGTTGGCGGCGAACCACGGCCAGAACAGCTGCCGGGGCGTGCCCTTGCGGTCCCGGTCGGCGATGACGTCGACCCCGGCGGACTCGACGGTCAGCGCGCTGCCCGGGGGCACGGCGGTGCCGGCGGCGTCGGCGGGGCCTGCGGGGTCGGTCGCGGGCGGGACGGTCATCGGGCCTCCAGGGGTGCGGGGTCGGGCCCATCCCACCACCCGCGGCGCCCGGCGGTCACCTGCACGCGCGCAGGGGTGGGGACGACCGCCGGCGCGCCGCGCCCGTCAGCGGTCGGCGCGGCGCCGGAACAGCCGGGCGGCGGCGAGCCGGGCGAGGACGAGCAGGCCCGCGCACCACGCCAGCGCGACGAGCGGCTGGGCCCCCGGCGCGCCGGTCAGCCAGGCCCGCACCGTGTCGGTGACCGGGGTGATCGGCTGGTAGGTCGCCACCACCTCCAGCACCCGCGGCATCGACTCCGGCGGCACGAACGCGCTCGAGACGTACGGCAGGAACATGATGGCGAAGCTGAACCCGTTGGCCGCCTCCGGCCCGGACGCCACGATGCCGATGCAGACGGCGGTCCAGGTCAGGGCGAGCACGTACAGCAGCACCAGGCCGGTCACGCCGAGCCACTCGGCCGGGCCGGCGGTGGGCCGGAAGCCGGTGGCGTACGCGACGGCCACCACGAGCCCGGTGGAGACGGCGTTCCGCACCACGGACTCCACGACGTGCCCGGTCAGCGCGGACACCGGCCGGACGGGCAGGGTGCGGAAGCGGTTCATCAGCCCGCTGGTCATGTCCGTCGCGACGGACACCGCCGTGGTGGCCGCCCCGTACCCGGCGCAGAGCAGCACGATGCCCGGGACGACGTAGTCGACGTAGGCGGCCTGGCCGGTCTCGATGGCGCCGCCGAAGACGTAGACGAACATCAGCAGCAGGATCACCGGCAGCGCGATGCCCATGATCAGCGTGTCGGGCGTGCGCACGGACCGGCGCAGGCTGCGGCCGACCATCGCGGCGGCGTCGCGCAGGGCCCAGCCGCCCGCGGGCGGCCGGACCGCGACCCGGGCGGGGGCGGCGGGGGACAGGGTGCTGGTCATGACGCCTCCCGGGCGAGCAGGTCCTGCGCGTCGGCGGACGCCGGCGCCGCGTGGTGGCCGGTCAGGGTGAGGAACACGTCGTCGAGCGTCGGGACGGCGACCCGCCACCGCTCGACGGCCAGGGCGCGGCGCTCGACGTCGCCGAGGATCCGGCGGACGTC
>JAPSIJ010000036.1 GCA_031178805.1 Cellulomonas sp.
GCACGGACGAGAGCAGGTCCACGACCAGGTTCGTCAGCAGGAAGATGATGATCAGCGCGGTGGCGACGCCGACCACGGTCGGGCCCTCGTGCGCGCGGATCGCCTGGAACAGCAGCTGCCCGACGCCCGGCAGGTTGAACACGCCCTCGACCACCACGGTCCCGCCGAGCAGGAACCCGAGGTCGATGGCGAGGAACGTCAGCACGGGGATCGCGGAGTTCCGCAGCACGTGCACGCCGACGACCTGCCGCTCGCGCAGGCCCTTGGCCCGCAGCGTCCGGACGAAGTCGGACTGCAGGGTGTCGACGACCGAGCCGCGCATCAGCCGGGTGACGGAGGCCAGGCCGAACACCGCGATCACGGCGGCCGGCAGCAGGTAGGAGGTCGGCCAGCCGTCGGCGGTGCCCGCGACGGGGAACCAGCCGAGCCGGACGCCGAGCCCGAGCTGCGCGGTCACGGCGACGACGAACACCGGGATGCTGGTGGCGAGGATCGTGCCCGCGAGCACCACCCGGTCGCCGAGGCCGCCGCGGCGCAGGCCCGCGAACAGCCCGAGCAGCACGCCGAGGACGACCTCGATGCCCCAGGCGGTGAGCGCGAGCGTGATCGTCACCGGCCAGCGGGACTCCATCCGCGAGGCCACGGACTGCCCGCTGAAGTTCGTGCCGAGGTCGCCGGTGAACAGCCCGCCGAGGTAGCGCAGGTACTGCTGCAGCACCGGCTCGTCCAGGTGGTACCGGGCGCGGAGCTCGGCCACGACGTTGTCCGGCAGCGGCCGGTCGCCGCCGAGGGACGTGATCGGGTCGCCGGGCAGGGCGAACACCATCAGGTAGATGACGAGCGTGACGCCGAGGAACACGACCAGCAGCTCGGTGCCGCGGCGCAGGGCGTACCGGGTCATGCGCGCCCCCGCTCCGCGAGCACCCGGGACATCGCCAGGGTGGCGCCGTACTGCACGCCGACCAGCCGCTCGACGGGCAGCACCTGCAGGCCGGTCACCGAGTCGGCCTCGGCGACCCAGGCGTCGTAGGTGCCGCGGGCGCGCTCGGCGACCCGCCGCACCCGCGCGGTGGCGAGGCCGGCGTGCACCTCGGCGTCCAGGGCGCGCAGCAGCATCCCGCCGAACCGGAGCCGGAAGCAGCGCACGACGTCCTCGTTGCTGAACACCTCGGCCGCGGTGGCCGCGCGGCGCAGCTCCGGGCGGTCGGCGCGCAGCAGCTCGGCGCGGCCGCTCTCGCCCATCATCGGCACGAACGCCTCGCTCGCCCGCAGGAACGGCGAGCGCAGGGTCAGGTCGGGCCGGGCCTCGTCCAGCAGGCCGGTGAGCGTGCTGCCGAGGGCGACGAGCTGCTCGCCCTTGGCGCGCACCACCTCGGCGTAGTCCGCGGAGGTCGGCGAGGTGTCGTCGGCCAGCGGGTGCGACCAGTAGGGCAGCTCGGCGACCAGCGACACGGTGCCGTGCCGGGCGGCGTACGCGCTGGACGAGTCGCCGCCGACCATCGAGGCGGCGTCCAGGCCGAGGCCGGCGAGGTAGTCGTACTCCTCCTGCGTGCTGGACATGTGGAACACCGCGGGCGCCATCGACCGGATCGCCGGGGACTCCGGCTCGCCGACGTCCAGCGGCAGGCCGAGCGCGCGCGGGACGGCGTGCAGGGCGTCGACCGCACCGGGGACCTGCTCGGACAGGTAGTAGTAGACGCCGCCGAGCTCCGCGTTGTGCAGGCTGACCATCAGCTCCGGCCGCACGTCGTCGATCACGCGCATCAGGGCCTGCGTCTCGGGGATCACGTCGTCGAAGTACGCGTCCTTGTACGCGAACGGGAACGTCCACTCCACCTGCTCGGCCGGCGCGGGCCGGTAGAACCGGCGGGAGTACGCGGTGCGGTCGGACGGGTCCGCGAACCACGCCTCGTTCAGCCGGGTGCCGTCCGGGTCGATGCACGGCACCAGGTGCCAGGTGGCGCCGGAGGCGGCCAGCAGGTCGGGGTCGGCGACCAGCTCGGCCGCCAGGTGCTGCAGGGTGCGGAAGCCGATCGGCTCGTTGGGGTGCACGCCGGCGAACAGCAGGTGCGACCGCGGGCCGGCGCCGACGGAGAACATGCCGATCGGCTCGCCCAGGCGGGAGGTGCCGATCCGGCGCTCGCGGACCAGGGCGGGGTGGTCGGCCGCGAGCGTGCCGAACCACGCCAGCAGCTCGTCGACCGGGGGGAAGCCGGACACCGGGGGGACCCGACGGGCCCGCTCGAGGACGTCCTCGAGCGAGCCCGTCGTGCGCGTGCTGGGGCTCATGCTCCCTCGGCGAGGACGACGGCGGTGTAGGTCGGGTTGCCGACGGCCGACGTGGGCAGCTCGGCCACCCGGTCGGACACGACGTAGGAGTACGTCTCGAAGAACAGCGGCGGGGCCGGGAAGTCCGCCAGGATCCGCTCCTGCACGGCGGCGTAGGCCTCGGCGGCGGCCGCGGCGTCCACCTCGGCGTCGGCCGCGGCGATCAGGTCCGCGACCTCGGGCTCGTAGTACGGGATGCAGTTCGGGCAGCCGCCGCCCTCGACGTAGAACGCCCGCAGGGTGTTCTGCTGGCTGGGGTACAGCGCGCCCCACCGGGAGAAGTACGGCCCGGACAGGTTGCCGGCGGTGCGGTTGTCGGCGAACTCGGCCCAGTCGGTGCTCGGCGAGGCGACCGCCTCGACGCCCAGGTTCTGCCGCAGGTTGTTGGCGATGGCGGTGTACAGCTCGTCCATGCCGGCGCCGCCGGGGTAGGTGATCTCGATGGTGCCGTCGAACCCGCCGGCCTCGTCGAGCAGCGCCTTGGCGGCCTCGGGGTCGTACTCGCAGTACTCGCCGCAGATGCCCTCGGGGGTGCCGGCCTCGACGGCGGGGGTGAGCGCCGTGGCCGGGGTGAACAGGCCGCCGTAGATGACGTCGTTGATGGTCTCGCGGTCGATCGCCATCGAGATCGCCTGGCGGACCCGCACGTCGGAGTACCGCTCGTCCCACAGCGGCAGGCCGAGGTAGGAGATGCCGGCGGCCTCGAAGCTGTACAGCCGGTCGCCGAAGTCCGCGGCGGCCTGCGTCTGCCGGGCCACGGGCACGCCCGCGACGTCGATGTTGCCCGCCTGCACGTCGGTGTACGCGGTGGTGTCGTCGGTGTACGGGACGAAGGTGATCTCGTCCACGGTCGGCTCGGGGCCCTGGTAGTCCTCGAAGGCCGTGACCGTCATCTCCTCGTTCTCGGCGTAGTCCGTGGCCACCTCGAACGGGCCGTTGCCCACCGGGTGCGTGTTGTACGCCTCGAAGTCCTCGGACGCGGACTCCGGCATCGGGTAGAACGCCGTCTGCGCCTGGCTGAGCTGCATCGGGAACTGGCCGTCGGGGCCGGTGAGGGTGACCGTGAACGTGGTGTCGTCGACCACCTCGAGGCCGGACATCTCGGTGGCGGGCTCGCCCTCGGCGACGTTCAGGTCGGCGTAGCCGGCGATCTTCGCGAGCTGCCCGGAGTTCTCCCACGCGTTCGGGCCGTAGGCGACGGCGTTCCACGCGTCGACGTAGGACTGCGCGGTGACCGGCGTGCCGTCGTGGAAGGTCCAGCCGTCCTTCAGCGTGATCGTCCAGGTGGTGGCGTCGTCCGACTCGACGGACTCCGCGGCGACGTAGGACAGCTCGCCCGCGTCGTCCACCCAGGTCAGCGGCGCCCACACCGCCATGTTGAAGTCGTACGCGATCGTCTGGCGGCCGGGGATGAGCTGCACGGGGTCGGTCACCGCGACGCGGATCGCGCCGCCGGAGCCGCTGCCGGTCGCGGCGGTGCCCTCGCCGTCGCCGCCGCCGCTGCACGCGGTCAGGGCCAGGGCCAGGGCGATCGCGCCGGCGGCCAGCCGGAGCCGGGGAGAGTCCATGGGTCCTCCAGGGGTCGGCGGCGCGGGGCCGCCCGGGGTGGGGGGAGCAGGAGAGCAGGGAGCGGTGCGGGGCGGGCCGTCGGGGCGGGGCGCTCGGTGGTCCGGGTGGGACCGGGCGCGCTCCGCCGGGGCCGGCGCTCCGGGGAGGCTGCGGTGCCGGTCAGTCAACCGCCGCGGGGGGTGGCGCCGTCAATAGGGTGGCTGCTGAAAGTTCAGTAGGAAATGAAAGTTTTACGCCGGCGTCACACGCGCGGGCTGCCGCCCGGACCCCCGCGGTGGTGGAATGGCCGCGTGATCCACACGAGCGACTACGTGCTGGCCGACGAGGCCCGGGTGCGCGAGCTGGTCCGCGCGCACGGCTGGGCGACCCTCGTCTCCACCACGGACGACGGCCCCGTCGCCTCGCACGTCCCGGTGCTGGCGGCCGAGGACGTCGCGCTGCCCGGCGGCCCCGGTGCCCCGGACGGCCCGGCCGCCCCGCGGCCCCGGCGGGACGCCCGCGGGCTGCCGGACCGGTTCCGGGTGCCCGCCGCGCCGCTGCACGTGCTCAGCCACCTCGGCCGGCCCGACGAGCTGCTGCACCAGGTCGACGGCACCCGCGAGCACCTGCTGGTCGTCGAGGGGCCGTACGGCTACGTCTCGCCCGGCTGGTACGGGTACACGCCCGCCGTGCCCACCTGGAACTACGTCGCGGTGCACCTGTACGGCACCGTGGAGCTGCTGGACGCCGAGGACTCCTACGCCGTGATGGCCGCGACCGTCGACCGGTACGAGGCGCCGATGCCCGAGCCGGTGCGGATGCCCGACGTCGAGGGCTACGCCCGCCGGATCGCGCCCGGCGCCGTCGGCCTGCGCCTGCGGGTCACCCGCTACCAGGCCAAGGCCAAGCTCAGCCAGGACAAGCCGCGCGCCGTCGCCGAGCGCGTCGCCGCGGCCCTGGAGACCGACCCGTGCTACGCCGACCCGGCGCTCGCGGCCGCCATGCGCGCCGAGCTCGACCGCCGCCCCGACTGGGCCTGACGGCCCGCCCCCGGACGGAGCACCCGTGACCGCACCCCTCGTCCTCACCCGCGCGCGCCTGCTCGGCGCCGCCCGCACCGTCGACGTGCTGCTGCGCGACGGCCGGGTGCAGGCGGTCGGCCCGGACCTGGCCCGCACCGCCGGCGCCGGGGCGGAGCAGGTCGACCTCGACGGCCGCACCGTGCTGCCCGGGCTGTGGGACGCGCACACCCACATGACCCAGTGGGCGCTCGCCCGGCAGCGGCTGGACGTGTCCGCCGCGACCTCGGCGGCGCACGCGGTCCGGATCGTCACCGAGCGGCTGGCGGCGCGGCCCGTCACCCCCGGCACCGCGCTGGTCGGCTACGGGTTCCGCGACGGCCTGTGGCCGGACGCGCCCACCGCCGCCCTGCTGGACGCGGCCGTCGGCGAGACGCCGGTGGTGCTGGTCTCGGCGGACCTGCACTGCGCGTGGTTCAGCACCGCCGGGCTCCGGTACGCCGGCGTCGCCGGGCACCCCACGGGCCTGCTCCGCGAGGGGGACTGGCTGCCGCTGACCAGCGTCGTCGACCACGTGCCCGACGCCGTCGCCGACGCGTGGGTGGACGAGGCGGCCCGCGCGGCCGCCCGGCGCGGCGTGGTCGGGGTGGTCGAGCTGGAGATCACCGAGAACCTCGGGCCGTGGCGCCGGCGGATCGCCGCGGGCACCGACGCGCTGCGGGTGCGGGCCGGCGTCTGGGAGCCCTACCTGGACCGGGTGCTCGCCGAGGAGCTGCGCACCGGCGACGTCGTCACCGGCACCGGCGGGCTGCTGCAGCAGGGGCCGCTCAAGGTGGTCACCGACGGCTCGCTGAACACCCGCACCGCCTACTGCCACGACCCGTACCCGGGGGCGACGGGCGACGACCGGTACGGCGTCCTCGCGGTCCCGCCGGAGCACCTGGTGCCGCTGATGGCGCACGGGCACCGCAAGGGCCTGACCTGCGCCATCCACGCGATCGGGGACCACGCCAACACCCTGGCGCTGGACGCGTTCGCCGCCAGCGGGGCCCGCGGGTCCGTCGAGCACGCCCAGCTGCTCACCGACGCGGACGTGGCCCGGTTCGCCGAGCTCGGCGTCGTGGCCTCCGTGCAGCCGGAGCACGCGATGGACGACCGGGACGTCGCGGACCGGCACTGGGCGGGCCGGACGGACCGGGCGTTCCCGCTCGCGTCGCTGGCCGCCGCGGGCGTGCGGCTCGCGATGGGCTCGGACGCGCCGGTCGCCCCGCTGGACCCGTGGCAGGCGGTGTCGGCCGCGGTGGAGCGCACCCGGGACGGCCGCGAGCCGTGGCACCCCGAGCAGCGGCTCGACCTGCTCACCGCGCTGCGGTCGTCCACCGACGGCCAGCCGCTGGAGCTCGCCGTCGGCGCGCCCGCCGACCTGGCCGTGCTCGACGCGGACCCGCTCGCGACCGGCACGTCGCTGCGGGACGTGCCGGTCGCCGGGACGCTGCTGGCCGGCCGCTGGACGCACCGCGACCTCTGACCGCGGGTCAGGCGGGCGCGGGGGCGGTTGCGGCCGCCAGCACCTCCGCGGTGCGGACCACCCGGGCGAAGCCGCCGCCGTGCAGGGTGGTGGCGGTGGCGCGGGCGAGCTCCTCGGCCGAGAGCACGACGCCGTCGGGCCCCGCGAGGTCGAAGGTGTGCGCGGCGTCGAGCGGCAGCACGACGTCGTAGCCGAGGTTGCCGGCCATCCGGGCGGTGGTCTCGACGCACATGTTGGTCTGGATGCCGCACAGCACCAGCTGCCGGGTGCCGGCCGCCGTCAGCCACGCGTGCAGGTCGGGCGTCCCGTAGAACGCCGAGTTCACCGACTTGGTGACGTGCAGCGCGGGCTCGACGCCGGCGACCACGGGCTTGAGGGCGTAGCCCGGCGTGCCGGGGTACAGGGGCGGCGAGGTGCGCGAGGCGTGCTGCACCACGACGACCGGCCGGCCGGTCCGCTGCCACGCGGCCACGAGGGCGCCGATGTTCCGCTCGGCGTCGGGGTTGTCGCGCCGGCCCCAGAAGGCGGCGTCGTCGAAGCCCTGCTGCACGTCGATCACGACCAGGGCGGCGTCGGGGGAGAGGTCCATGCCGACGATCGTGCGGTGCGCGCGCCCCGCCGGCGAGGGCCGCGGCTGCCGTCGGCCGTCGACTTCCTGCCGCCACCCGGACGAGGTGCGCCGATCGGGTGGACCGCCGAGCGGGACGTGGGTGGTACCACCCACGTCACCAGAGCGGGCCGGCGTACCCGGTCGTAACGTCACAGGCATATGTCTCCTGACCTGCGCGTTCTCGCCCCGCACGGCATCGCCGGCCGCACGGCGCTCGGCTACCACCCCCGGGACGGCCGCCCCGTGGCCTGCTGGGTCGTGCACCCCGTCTCGGGCGACCCCTCGACGGCCGCGCGGCTCGACCGGTTCACGGCCGCGCTGGGCCTCGGCCCGCTCACCGGCGACCGGCTGACCGAGGTCTCCGGCTACCGGGCGTCCCTGACGGCGGCGGGCGGCTGGGCGACGCTCTGGGTCGGCGACGAGACCGAGCTGGTCGCGGAGCACGACGACGCGTGGCTCGCCGCGCTGCTCGACCGGGGCTGGGCGATGGTCGTGGTCGGCTACGCCGCCGAGCTCGGGCGGGCGGACAACGCCGCCCTCATGGCGTACCTGACCAGCGGCAGCGACGCGCACGTCGGGGTGGTCCGCGTCGCCTGAGCCGCCCGGGCGCGGACGCGGCGCCGAGCAGCGCCCGCGGGTCGGTACGCTGTGACCACCCCCACCGCCGCGAACCAGGGAGCTCACCCGTGGGACGAGTCGTCGTCGATGTGATGCCCAAGCCGGAGATCCTCGACCCGCAGGGCAAGGCCGTCGCCGGCGCGCTGCCGCGGCTGGGCTTCGGCCAGTTCACCGCCGTCCGGCAGGGCAAGCGGTTCGAGCTCGAGGTGGACGGCCCCGTCACCCCCGAGGTGCTCGCCGCCGCCGCCGAGGCCGCGACCCAGGTGCTGTCCAACCCGGTGATCGAGGACGTCGTGCGCGTCGCCGACTCCGAGGCCGACGCCGCCGCGACCATCTCCTCGGGGAACCTGGCCTGATGACCCGGATCGGCGTCGTCACGTTCCCCGGCACCCTCGACGACCGGGACGCCGCGCGCGCCGTGCGGCTCGCCGGTGCCGAGCCCGTCGCCCTGTGGCACGCGGACGCCGACCTGCGCGGCGTCGACGCGGTCGTGCTGCCCGGCGGCTTCTCCTACGGCGACTACCTGCGGGCCGGGGCGATCAGCCGGTTCGCGCCCGTGATGGGCGAGGTCGTCGAGGCCGCCGGCAAGGGCATGCCCGTGCTCGGCATCTGCAACGGCTTCCAGGTGCTCACCGAGGCGCACCTGCTGCCGGGCTCGATGATCAAGAACGACCACCTGCACTTCGTCTGCCGCGAGCAGGTGCTGGCCGTGGAGTCCACGGAGACCGCGTGGACCGGCGAGTACCAGCCGGGCGAGCGGATCACGATCCCGCTGAAGAACCAGGACGGCCAGTACGTCGCCGACGAGCGCACGCTGGACGAGCTGGAGGGCGAGGGCCGGGTGGTGTTCCGGTACGAGGACACGAACCCCAACGGCTCGCGCCGCGGGATCGCCGGCATCAGCAACGCGCGCGGCAACGTCGTCGGCCTGATGCCGCACCCCGAGCACGCCGTGGAGGCCGGCTTCGGCCCCGACGGCGCCCGCGGGCCGCGCTCCGGCACGGACGGGCTGCGCTTCTTCACCTCGGTGATGCGCGCGCTGGTGTCCTGACCGGTGCCCGCCGGCGCCGCTGAGGTCGCGGTCGCCGAGGTCCCCTGGACGGACCCGGCGGCGGTCGCGCTGCGCCGGGCGCAGCAGGTCGAGCTGAGCGCCCGGTACGAGGACGACGGCACCCCCGAGCCGCCCGAGCAGCAGGTCGCGCTCACGCTGCTCGTCACGCGCGGCGGGGAGCCGGTCGCCTGCGGCTCGCTGCGGGACGTCGGCGCGGAGCTCGGCGCCGGCACCGGCGAGGTGAAGCGCGTCTACGTCGCCCCCGGCGCGCGCCGCCGCGGGCTCGCGCGGGTGCTGATGGCCGAGCTGGAGGCCCGCGCGCCGGTGCTCGGCTTCACCCGGCTGGTGCTGGAGGCCGGCATCCGGCAGCCCGACGCCATCGCGCTCTACCGGTCCCTCGGCTACCGGCCGGTCGAGCGGTACGGCGAGTGGGCCGACGACCCGGAGTCCCGCTGCTTCGCCAAGGACGTCACGGACGCCCGCGATGTGGACGCCGCCTGGTCCGCCGGCCCGGCCGCCGGTTAGCGTGCTCGCGTGTTCCTGAGCCGGGTCTGTTGTCGCTGAGCTGACGACCTCGCGCGCCCGCGGCCGGTGACGGCCCTCGCCGCGCACCCCGCCTCACCGCTCGAGGACACCCCCATGGCTCAGCCCGTGCTGGACCGCGCCCCCGCGGCCGCCACCCCCGCCCGTCCCCGCCTCGTCCCCGTCGCCGGCGGCCGCCCCGCCGCGCCGGAGCCGGAGATCCACGTCGGCGCCCCGGCCCTCGCCGGCGTGCGGACCGTCGAGTCCCGGCCCGGGTCGGAGTCCGCGATCGCCCTGGCCGGGGTGCACGCCGACGTGGTCCGCCTGGAGTTCTCCGTCGCCGTGCCGTCGGTGGGCGCGATGGCCCGCGTCGCCGCCCTGGTCGACGACGCGGTGGCCGACGCCGACCGCGCCCGTGCCGACGTGCGGGTGCTGCTCGACCTGGAGGTCGTGCTCGCCGCCGACGAGGCCACCGCCCGCCGGAAGCGGTCGCAGCTCGAGCACCTGGACGCGCTCGCCGGGCTGACCTGGTCGCCCGCGGCCACCCGGGTGGTGACCACGCCGGAGCGGCTGGTCGGCGAGGTCCGCGAGCTCGCCCGCCGCGCCGGCGTCGACGGCGTGGTGCTGCACCCGCTGTCCGGCGGGCCGGCGGCCGCGGCGACGCTGCGGGCGCTGGTCGCCTGACCGCGCCGCGCCCCGCCGGGCGCCGCGCAGCCGGGGCGTCAGCGGCCGAGCCGCGCGTACCGGCGGGCGGCCGCGGTCGCGAACACCGCGGTGAGCAGCACGGGCCAGGCGACCGCGAGCAGCAGCGCGTGCTCGGACGCCCACGTGGCGTCGACCGCCCCCGGGGTGCCGAACAGGTCGCGGGTGGCCGTGACGGTGGCCGCCATCGGGTTCAGCTCCGCGACGGTCGCCAGCCAGCCCGGCATGCTCTGCGCGGGCACGAAGGCGTTCGACAGGAACGCGAACGGCCAGACCAGGATCTGCACCGCGACCACGGTGCCGGGCCCGCGCAGGGCCAGGCCGAGCCACACGCCGACCCACAGGGCGGCCACCCGCAGCAGGAGCAGCAGGCCGACCGCCGCCAGCGCCGCGAGCGCGCCGCCCTGCCAGCGCCAGCCGACCACCAGGCCGCCCGCGAGCAGCACCACCAGCCCCAGCGTCGAGGACAGCAGGTCGGCCCCGGCGCGGCCGCCGACGACGGCCCACCGGGACATCGGCAGCGTGCGGAACCGGTCGGTGACGCCGCGCGCCGCGTCCTGCTGGACGGCGGTCATGGTCTCCTCCAGCCCGAACACCATCGCCAGCACGAGCATCCCCGGGAACAGGAACGCCAGGTAGTCCCCGCCGGGCACGCTGATCGCGCCGCCCAGCAGGAACCCGAACATCAGCAGCAGCAGGACCGGGAAGGCGAGCCCGATCAGCGGGCCGGCGGGCTGCCGCCGCCAGTGCTGCAGGTCGCGCAGGGTCACGGTCCAGGCGTCGCGCAGGGCCCAGGTCATCGTCGGCTCCCCTCGGTGGTCAGGTGGAAGAACACCTCGTCCAGAGTCGGGCGGCGCAGGCCGAGGTCGTCGACCTCGACGCCGGCCAGCCCGTGCAGCGCCCCGGTGAGCGCCGCGGTGCGGTCGGTGACCGTGGTGGTGACGCGCCGGGTGGGCGGGTCCGCCTCCGTGCCGGTGCCCAGGGCGTCGAGCACGGCGACGGCCCGGTCCAGGTCGCGCTCGTCGTGCACCACCACGTCCAGCCGGTCCAGCCCGACCGAGGACTTCAGCGCGTCCGGCGTGCCGGCGGCGACGACGCGGCCGCCGTCCAGCACGGTGACCGCGCCCGCCAGCTGGTCGACCTCCTCCAGGTACTGGCTGGTGAGCAGCACGGCGGTGCCCGCGGCGACCAGCGCCCGCACCGCGTGCCACACCTCCCGGCGCCCGGCGGGGTCGAGGCCCGTGGTGGGCTCGTCGAGCAGCAGCACCGGCGGGTCGAGCACCAGCCCGGCCGCCAGGTCCAGGCGGCGGCGCATGCCGCCGGAGTAGGTGCTCACCGGGCGGTCCGCGGCCTCGGTGAGGTCGAACCGCTCCAGCAGCTCGTCCGCCCGGGCGCGGGCCCGCCGGGGGGACATCCGGGACAGCCGGGCGAACAGCACCAGGTTCTCCCGGCCGCCGAGCACCTCGTCCAGGGCGGCGTGCTGACCGACCAGGCCGAGGTGCCGGCGGACCGCCTCGGGCTCGCGCACCACGTCGTGGCCGGCGACGCGGGCGGAGCCGGTGTGCGGGGCGAGCAGCGTCGCCAGGATGCGGACGGCGGTGGTCTTGCCGGCGCCGTTCGGGCCGAGCAGCCCGTGGACGGTACCGGCGTCGACCCGCAGGTCGAGGTCGGTCAGCACCGGCCGGCCGGCGTAGGACCGGCCGAGGCCGGTGGTCTGGATCGCTGGGGTGTCGGGCACGAGCGCACCTCCGGGGGTCTGTGGCGTACACCGTACGGTACGCCGTACGACACCAACGCGCGACCCCCGGTCGGTGTTCCCGGCGGGCGCGGGGCAGGATGTGGCCATGACGGAGGTGACCGGCACCGGCGACCCGGCGCGCAGCATGGCCCTGCTCTGGCGGGAGCACGAGCCCGCCCCGCGGGGCCGCGGCGCCGCCGCGGGGCTGTCGGTCGACCGCGTGGTCCGCACCGCCGTCGCCGTGGCGGACGCCGAGGGGCTGGGCGCCCTGTCCCTGCGCCGCGTCGCCGCCGACCTCGGCGTCGGCACCATGTCCCTCTACACGTACGTCCCCGGCAAGGGCGAGCTGCTCGACCTCATGGTGGACGCCGTGCTCGGCGAGCTGCCCGACCTGGTCGGCGAGGGCATCGGCTCCCCGGACTGGCGGGCCCGGCTGGAGGCGGTGGCGCGCGGGAACTGGGCGCTGTTCGAGCGGCACCCGTGGCTGCTGCTGGTCGGCGCCTCCGGCCGGCCGCCGCTGGGCCCGCACGTGATGGCCAAGTACGAGCTCGAGCTGCGCGCCGTCGACGGCGCCGGGCTGGACGAGGTCACGATGGACGCGGTCGTCACCCTGGTGAACGGGTTCGTCGCCGGCACCGCCCGCGGCGTCGTCGAGCAGGCGTCGGCCGAGGCCGCGACCGGCACCTCCGAGCTCGACTGGTGGCGCGCCACGGAGCCGTTCGTCGCCCGGGTGTTCGACGCCGAGAAGTACCCGACCGTCGCCCGGGTCGGCCCGGTGGCGGGGGAGGCGCAGCAGGCGGCGTACGACCCGCGGCGGGCGTTCGAGTTCGGCCTGGCCCGCCTGCTGGACGGCGTCGCCGTCCTGGTCGGGGACCGGGTCTAGC
>JAPSIJ010000386.1 GCA_031178805.1 Cellulomonas sp.
CGCCGGCCCCGGTGTCCCAACCGGGTCGGCGGCGACGCGCGCGCCCCCTCAGGCGGGCGTCGACGGCGGCCACCCGGGTGACCGCCGTGCTCGCCGCACCCGGCGCCGTGCGAGCGCTGTCGGCAGCAGTCGGCGCGCTCGGCGGCGCAGGTGCGGGCGAGTCGCCCGACGCCCTCGGGTCAGGGTGCTCACGGCCCGCGCGGCCGCGCGCACGCCCGCAGGGGCGGGTCCGGTGCGCGACGTCCGGCCACGGCAGCCTCCGGTGAGCCGGCGGGCGCGCCGTCGCGCCCGCTGCGTCGATTGTCCCGCGCCGGCGCCCGCAGGACCACCCCTGCGCCCGGCTCCGCGCGCACCCGGCTCCCGGGCGCCGCGCCGAGGTCGTCCGTTCCTCACGAGGTCGTCCCCAGCAGCTGACGACCTCGCGGGGAGAGGACGACCTGGCGGGGGCGGAGCGGCGGTCAGGGACCGAGCAGCGTCACCAGGCGGGCTGCGGTCTCCTGAGGGGTCTCCCGCCCGGTCACCACGACCGTGCCGGCGACCGCGCGCGTCCCGGCGTCGTCGTGCCACTCGGCGAGCAGGTCGTGCCCGTCGACCACCCAGTCACGGCCCTTGTCGGCGCGCGACCGCCGGCGGAGCTCGGCGAGCGCCGCCCCCCCGGTCCGCCGACGGCAGGACCAGCACCACCCGCGGGACCCCCGCCAGCACCCGGGCGACGTGCGCCCGGCAGCCCGGGTCGGTGTAGCTGGTGTGGCCGGCGCCCAGGGCGACGACGGCGCCCGGGGAGTCCTCGACCACGCGCGCCACGGCGTGCGCCCGCGCCGGCTCCCACTCGCGCTCGGCGGCGACGCGCCCGACCTCGGCCGCCCGCGCCGCCAGCCGCTGCACGCTCCAGCCGACCTCGCCGTAGTACCGGTCCCCGACGGCGTCTAGGTCCACGAACGGGGCACCGGCCCGTGCGGCGACCAGCTCGCCGAGGGTGGACTTGCCCGCGGCCGCGGGACCGACGAGCACCAGGCGAGGGGTCACCGGGACATCCTGCCGCCGACCGCGGCACCGAGCCGCGGCGCCGGGCCCGGTCCGCGGCGGGCGAAACGGCGCGCGGGGCGGGGGAGCGGGTCGGTAGGATGGGACATCCGACCCGTCCTCATCGAAGGAGCGCACGGCGTACGCCGAGCACATGGCTGAGACCTCACCCGATCGAGCCGATCGATCGCTCCCCGGCACCCCGGCCCGGGTGGAGCACCGCATCACGATCCCGTCCAGCGTGTCGATGGTCGAGCTCCTCGGCCTGAACGACCAGGTGCTGCGCGCGATCGAGTCCGGTTTCGCCGCCGTGGACGTGCACGTCCGCGGCAACGAGATCTCCCTGGCCGGCCCCGCCGGCGACGTGGCGCTGGTCGCCCGTCTCGTGGACGAGCTGGTCGACATGGCGGTCGGCGGCACGCCGCTGACGCCCGACGTGGTCACGCGCTCCGTCGCGATGCTCACCGCGGGCAGCGACACCCGGCCCGCGGACGTGCTGACCTTCAACATCCTGTCGTCGCGCGGCCGCACCATCCGGCCGAAGACGTCGGGCCAGAAGGAGTACGTCGACGCCATCGACCGGAACACCATCACGTTCGGCATCGGGCCGGCGGGCACCGGCAAGACCTACCTGGCGATGGCGAAGGCCGTGCAGGCGCTGCAGGCCCGGCAGGTGAACCGGATCGTGCTGACCCGGCCGGCGGTCGAGGCGGGGGAGCGGCTCGGGTTCCTGCCCGGCGGCCTCAGCGAGAAGATCGACCCCTACCTGCGCCCGCTGTACGACGCGCTGCACGACATGGTCGACCCCGACTCGATCCCGCGGCTGATGGAGGCCGGCACGATCGAGGTCGCGCCGCTGGCGTACATGCGCGGGCGCACCCTGAACGACTCCTTCATCATCCTCGACGAGGCGCAGAACACCTCGGCCGAGCAGATGAAGATGTTCCTCACCCGCCTGGGCTTCGGCTCGAAGGTCGTGGTCACCGGCGACGTCACGCAGGTGGACCTGCCGTCGGGGACCACGTCCGGCCTGCGGGTGGTGGAGTCGATCCTGGCGGACGTCGACGACGTCGCGTTCTGCCGGATGTCCTCCTCCGACGTCGTCCGCCACCGGCTGGTCGGCGACATCATCGACGCCTACGCACGCTGGGACGCCACCAAGAGATGAACTCACCCCACGAAACCGCTCGCTGCGCTCGCGTTTCCGCGGGGGCCCCGGAGTGAGCATCGAGGTCAACAACGAGTCCGGCCACGAGGTCGACGAGGCGGAGTTCGCCGCGCTCGCCCGGTTCGTGCTGGACCAGATGCACGTGCACCCGCAGACGGACCTGTCGATCCTGTTCGTCGACACCGCCGTGATGACGGACCTGCACATCAAGTGGATGGACGAGCCCGGCCCGACCGACGTGCTGTCCTTCCCGATGGACGAGCTCCGCCCGGGCCGCGCCGACGAGCCGACGCCCGCGGGGCTGCTCGGCGACGTGGTGCTGTGCCCGGAGGTCGCCGTCGAGCAGGCCCGCGCCGCCGGGCACTCCACGGTGGAGGAGCTGCTGCTGCTCACCACGCACGGGATCCTGCACCTGCTCGGCTACGACCACGCGGAGCCCGAGGAGGAGAAGGAGATGTTCGGCCTGCAGCGCCAGCTGCTGCTGACCTTCCTCGCCGGCCGATGAGCGACGTCCCCCTCGCGCTGCTCGCGGCCCTGACGGTCCTCGCCGTCCTGGTCGCGGCGGCGCTGTCCGCGGGCGAGGCCGCCGTCGTGCGGATCCCGCGGAACACCGTGGCCGACCTGCTCGCCGCGCGGCACCCCGCCGCCGAGCGGGTGCGGCGCCTCACCGAGGACCGGGCCGCCGTCGCGGGCTCCGCCGCCGTGCTGCGGCTGCTCGCCGAGATGGTCGCCGCGGTGTGCCTGACGCTCGCGATCGCGGCGTCGGACCTGGTGTGGTCGGTCGAGCTCGTGATCGCCGTCGCCGCGTGCGCCTTCCTCACGGTGGTGCTGGCCCGGCTGAGCCCCCGGTCGCTCGG
>JAPSIJ010000387.1 GCA_031178805.1 Cellulomonas sp.
CGCGACGGCCGCGGCCCCGCGTCCGGGCCCGCGCGCGGCGACGCCCCGCGCAGCGACGCCCCGCGCGGCGCCGCGCCCCGGGGCACGACCGCCGCCCCGCCGTGGGACGTCCCCGACGCGGACGACCCGGGTGCGCCCGAGCCGCCCCCCGAGGACGACTGGGCCCGCCCGGAGCCCCCGATGCCCGACGGGCCGCCCGACGACCCGGACGGCCCGCCCGACCCCGGCGGCGGCCGCACGCCCGGGCCCGGCGCCCCGCGCCCCAGCGGCGCCGACCGGGTGCGTGCGGCGGCCCGTGCCGCGGCGACCGGGACGGCCGGCGGCGCGGCGGCGCCCTCCGCCCCCGCGCGGAGCCGCTGGGCCGACGACGAGCCGTCGATGGACGACCCGGACATCGGTGCCACCGGCCTGTCGGGCATCCCGCTGCTCGCGCAGGTGCTCAGCGCGACGGTGATCGAGGAGCTCGTCGACGAGGGCTACTGACCCGTCGGAGGACCCCGCGCCGGCCCCCGGACCTGCGGGGGCACGGTCCCGCGGCACCGTCGCGCGCGACCGCCCGCCGGCCCGCGCGCCGACCGGCCCGCGGGGCGGGCGGGCCGCGTGGGTGCCGGGCCGTAGGCTGGGGGCGTGTACGAGGGCGCGGTCCAGGACCTGATCGACGAGCTCGGGCGGCTGCCCGGCGTCGGTCCCAAGAGCGCGCAGCGGATCGCGTTCCACATCCTCGCGGCCGACCCGACGGACGTGCGCCGCCTGGTCGACGCGCTGACCGAGGTGAAGGCCCGGGTGCGGTTCTGCGCGCAGTGCGGGAACGTCGCGGAGGAGGACCTCTGCCGGATCTGCCGGGACCCCCGGCGCTCGCCGGCGGTGCTGTGCGTCGTCGAGGAGCCGAAGGACGTCGTCGCGATCGAGCGCACCCGCGAGTTCCGCGGGAGGTACCACGTGCTCGGCGGGGCGATCAACCCGATCGCCGGCATCGGCCCGGACGACCTGCGGATCAAGGACCTGCTGACCCGGCTGGCCGACGGCACGGTGACCGAGGTGATCCTCGCGACCGACCCGAACGTCGAGGGCGAGGCGACCGCGACCTACCTGGCCCGGCTGCTGGTGCCGATGGGGCTCACCATCAGCCGCCTGGCGTCCGGCCTGCCGGTGGGCGGCGACCTGGAGTACGCCGACGAGGTCACCCTCGGCCGGGCGTTCGAGGGCCGGCGGCGGATCAGCGCCTGACCGCCGCGGTCCGGGTGCCGGACGGCGTGCTGCGAGAGGAGGGGGCACGATGGCCGACGTGACCGGACCGGACGACGTGCGGGTCGAGGACGTGGCGCTGGACGCCGAGGCCGCCGACCTGCGCGGGGTGGCCGACGCCACCGCGCGCGAGTGCCGGTCGTTCCTCACCACGGTGACCGAGGTGGGCGCGGGCACGAACCCCGACGCGGCGATCCCGCTGCTGCTGCTGGCCGTCTCCGACGTGCTGGCGGTGGGCGCGCGGCTCGGCGCCATCGTGGACGTGGTGCCCAGCGAGCGGTACGAGCCGGACGTCGGCCCGGACGCGGACGTGGACCCGCTGCGGGTGGCGCTCGGCCGGGTGCTGGACGGCGTGGACGAGTACGCCGAGGTGGTCGACCCCGTGCTCGGGCGGGAGGTCGGCACGTCGACCCTGTCGGGGGACCTGGTGGCGATCGCGGGCGCGCTGGTGCAGGGGCTGCGGCACCACGAGCGCGGCCACGTGCTCGAGGCCCTGTGGTGGTGGCAGTTCTCCTACCTGTCGAGCTGGGGGGAGCGCGCGGCCAGCGTGCTGCGCACCCTGCAGACCCTGCTCGCGCACCTGCGGCTGGACGTCGAGGACGACGTCGCGGCCGAGGCGGAGTACGACGCGCTGCAGCCGTAGCAGGACGACGGGCGCGCACCCGCGCGGGGTGCGCGCCCGTCGGCGTCGCGGCCGCCGGCGGTCAGGCGACGGTGGTCTCCAGCACGACGTCGATGTTGCCGCGGGTGACGTTGGAGTACGGGCACATCTGGTGCGCCTTGGCCACGAGGGCCTCCGCGGTCTCCTGGTCGACGCCGCCCATCTCGACGTGCAGCGTGGACGTCAGGGTGAAGCCGCCCGTCTCCGTCGGGACGATGCCGATGTCGGCGACGACGGCGCTGTCCTGGATGGTGGTCTTCTCCGCCGCGGCGACGGCCTTGAGCGCGGAGTGGAAGCAGGCGGCCCAGCCGGCGGCGAACAGCTGCTCGGGGTTGGTGCCCCCGCCGGCGCCGCCCATCTCGGTGGGGACGGCGAGCGTCAGGTCGAGGACGCCGTCGCTGCTGGTGACCTGACCGCCGCGGCGGCCCTCGCCGGTCGAGGTGGCGGTGGCGGTGTAGACGGCGCTCATGGGCTTCCTCCGATGTAGACGAACTAGTACGTCTACAGTAGCCGACGCGGGCGGCCGCCGTGCCAGACTGGCTGCCCGTACCCGAGCACCCCGCACTCAGCACCCTGCACCCCGCACCGCACGAGGAGGACCGGCATGCTGCCCACCGCCGCCGCGGAGCCCCGGCCCGCCGGCGCCGCCGCCCGGATCCTGGCGGTCGCGTCCCGGCTGTTCTACGCGGACGGCATCCGGGCGGTCAGCGCGGACCGCGTGATCGCCGCCGCCGAGGTGAGCAAGGTGACGTTCTACCGGCACTTCCCGACCAAGGACGCCCTGGTGGTGGCCTACCTGTCGGCCGTCGCGGCCGCCGAGCGGGACGGCGTGGACGCCGCGCGCGCCGCGCACCCGGACGACCCGGCCGCGGTGCTGGCCGGGTACGCCGACGTGCTGGGCGCGCAGTCGTGCGCGCCGGGCTTCCGCGGCTGCCCGTTCATCAACGCCGCCGCGGAGTACGCCGACCCGGACCACCCCGTCCGGGCCGTCGTCGCGGAGCACCGGGCCTGGCTGGCGACGTCCGCCGCCGGCCTGCTGGCCGACCTCGGCGTGCCGGACGCGCCGGCCGTCGCCGAGGAGCTCGTCATGCTCCGCGACGGCGCGATGGTGGCCGGCTACGTGGGCGGGGAGG
>JAPSIJ010000037.1 GCA_031178805.1 Cellulomonas sp.
GGGTTCGCCGCCTGGCACCTGACCGTGCTGCTCCCCCTCGCGGCCGTCGCGGCCGCCGTGCTCCTCACGGGCCTGGTCGTCGACCACCGCCTGGACCGCCTCGACGCCACCCCCCGCTGACCCGCCCAGCCCCTTCCCCCGTCCCCGCGTCCCCCGCGCCGAGTGGAACGTTCGGCCCGACACGCCGCGCGCGTGTCGGGCCGAACGTTCCACTCGGTGCACGCGGGGGCGGGCGAGGGGCGAGGGGGGCGTCAGGTGCGGGCGGCGGCGACCTCGCGGCCGCGGGCGGTGGTCCAGAACCGGTCCAGCACCGCCCGCAGGGTCGCCGCGTCCTCGTTCGCGCCGAACGCCTCGGCGTGCGGCTGCAGGGCGACGCTGCCGGCCAGGGAGCCGGCGGCCACGGGGTCGAAGCCGAGGGCGTCGACGAGGGCGTCCACCGCGGCCACGGCCCCGGCGTCGTCCCCGGCCACCGCGATCGCCCGGCGGCCGGGCGTCCCCGGGGGCCGCGGGCCCTCGTCGAGGTCGTGGTACCCCATGTGGTTGAACGCCTTGACCACCCGGGCGCCGGGCAGGGCCGTCTGCACCAGCACGCTGGTCGCGACGGCCGGGTCGGCGAGGTCGGGGCGGTCGCCGTCGGCCTCCCACCAGTAGTTCATCGCGTCGACGACGACCTTCCCGGCGAGCGCCGCGGCGGGCACCTCCGGCAGCCGGCCGAGCGGCAGGGCGAGCACGACGACGTCCGCGGCGCCCGCCGCCTCGGCCGCGCCGACCGCCTTGGCGCCGGGCACCAGGACCTCGACGATCAGCCGGATGCGGTCCGGGTCGCCGGAGCCGGCGATCAGCACGTCGTAGCCCGCGGCCACGCCGAGCCGCGCGAGCACCGTGCCGAGCTTGCCCGCCCCGAGGATGCCGAGCGTCCCGCGCGCGCCCGCCGCGCCGGCGTCGCCGGTCACGCCGCACCCGCCCGGTCGTCGTCCGCGAGCAGCTCGCGGACCCGCGGCGCCACCTCGGTGCCGTACAGCTCGACGGCCCGCAGCCGCGCGCCGGCGGGCTGGGCGCCGGCGGTGTAGACGAGGTCGAACCGGCTGACGTCCAGCGCCCGGACGGACCGGGCGATCTTCCGGGCGACGGTCTCCGGGGAGCCGACGTACAGCGAGCCGTGCTCGAGGTCGTGCTCGTACTCGGCGCGGCGCAGCGGCGGCCAGCCGCGCAGGGCGCCGATGGTGTCGCGCATCCGCTTGTACGGGCCGTAGTGGATCTCCCGCGCCTCGGCGTCGGTGTCCGCCACGAACCCGGGCGAGTGCATGCCCACGGGCCCGGGCGCGGTGCCGAGCTGGTCGGCCGCCCGCCGGTACAGGTCGACGTAGGGGCGGAACCGCTCGGGCTCGCCGCCGATGATGGCGAGCATCAGCGGCATGCCGTACTGCGCGGCCCGCACGACGGACTGCGGGGACCCGCCGACGCCGACCCAGGTGTCGAGCCCGCCGGCGGTCTTCGGGTACACGTCGGCGTCGGTGAGGGCGGCCCGGGTGGTGCCGCTCCAGGTGACCGGCTCCTCGCGCAGCAGCCGGGCGAACAGCTCGATCTTCTCCTCGAACAGCACGTCGTAGTCGCGCAGGTCGTAGCCGAACAGCGGGAACGACTCGGTGAACGACCCGCGGCCGAGGATCACCTGCGCGCGGCCGCCGGACAGCGCGTCGACGGTGGCGAACCGCTGGAACACCCGCACGGGGTCGTCCGAGCTGAGCACGGTGACGCCGGAGGCGAGGGTGATGCGGGAGGTGCGGGTCGCGATGCCCGCGAGCACGGTCTCGGGCGAGGAGACGGAGTACTCGGGCCGGTGGTGCTCGCCGAGGGCGATCACGTCCACGCCGGCCTGGTCCGCGAGCACCGCCTCCTCGAGGACCTGGCGGATCGCCTCGGGGTGGGTCAGCCGGCGGCCGGCGTCGTCGGTGGGGACGTCGCCGAACGTGTCGAGTCCGAGCTGCAGGGCGGTCATGGCGGGTTCCTCCGGGTCGTCGGCCCCCCGATGGTGGCCGCTCGGTGGTTGAACGGTCAACCACCCCGTGCGATTCCCCGCGCTCAGGCGACGACCGCGCCCTCCGCGGGGCGGACCAGCGCGCCGGCGCCCACGGTGGACTCCCGCACGGCCAGGGCGAAGTCGGTGATCACCTCGACGGGCTCGGCGGGGGCCGTCCCGGCGACCCGCTGCAGCAGCAGGTCGACGGCGATCCGCGCGATCTCCTCCCGGCCCGGGGCGACGGAGGACAGCGGCGGCGACGCGTACGCGGCGTCCTCGATGTCGTCGAAGCCGATCACGGCGACCTCGTCCGGCACGGCGATGCCCCGCGCGTGCAGGGCGTGCAGGGCGCCGATGGCGAGGGCGTCGTTCAGCCCGAACACCGCGTCGACGGGCGTCCCGGCGTCGAGCATCCGGTCCATCGCCTCGGCGCCGGTCGCCCGGTGCCACAGCCCGGCCTCGCCGATCAGCGCGGGGTCCACCGGCAGCCCGGCCTCGGCGAGCGCCTGCTCGTACCCCTGCTGGCGCAGGGCGGCCGAGCCGACCGTCTCGCCCTCGTGCGCGCCGATCAGCGCGATCCGCCGGCGCCCGGTCTCGAGCAGGTGCCGGGTCGCCGCCCGCGCGGCCTCGACGTTGCTCATCGTCACGTGGTCGGCGGGGCCGCCGAAGATCCGCTCGCCGAGCAGCACCATCGGGTAGTCCACCGCGAACAGGTCGCGGTCCTCGGTGCCGAGGGCGAGCGGGGAGAAGATCAGCCCGTCGGTCAGGTGCCGGCGCTGGCTGGTCAGCACCTCCAGCTCCCGCTCCCGGGTGGCGTTGGTCTGCTCGATCAGCACGATCACGCCGTGCCGCTCCGCCGCGCGGATCACCGAGTCCGCGAGCTCCGCGAAGTACGGCAGGCTCAGCTCCGGCACCGCCAGGCCGATCATCCCGGTCCGGCCCTGCCGCAGGTTCCGCGCGGAGATGTTCACCCGGTAGCCGAGCTGGGCGATCGCCGCCTCGACCCGCTCCTTGGTCTCGGGGCGGATGTACGGGTACCCGTTGATCACGTTCGAGACGGTCTTGATGGAGACCCCCGCGATGGCCGCGACGTCGTGCATCGTCACGCCCGCCTGGCGCCGCTTCCCGGCCACCGGCCACCTCCTCCTGACGTGCTGCTCCCGCTCCCCGGCGCGCGCACCCGCCGCGCCGCGCCCCAGCGTAGGGCCGGGGGGCGACGCGGCGGGCGCGGCGTCCGTGCGCGGACCGCGGTCAGCGACCGCCGAGGCCCGTGGTGGCGACGGCCTTGACGATCTGCCGCTGGAACAGCATGAACAGCAGGATCAGCGGCAGCGCGGCGATCATGGCCGAGGCCATCGTCTGCGCGTAGATCGTGCCGTAGGCGTTCTTCACCGTCGACAGGCCGACCGGCAGGGTCATCAGGTCGGGGTTGTTGGTGACGATGAACGGCCACAGGAAGTTGTTCCACGCGCCGATGAACACGAAGATCGCGACGGCCGACACGATGGGCCGGGAGATCGGCAGCACGATGGACCAGAAGGTCCGCCAGTGCCCGGCCCCGTCGACCCGGGCGGCGTCCTCGATCTCCTGCGGCACCTCCGCGAAGAACTTCGCGAAGATGTAGACCATCACCGGCGCGACCAGCTGCGGCAGGATCACGCCCTGGTAGGTGTCGACGGCGCCGATCGCCTCCATCTGCCGGAACAGCGGGACGATCAGGATCTGCCCGGGCACCGCGATCAGGGCGATCGTGGCGGCGAACAGCAGGTTCTTGCCGCGGAACCGGGTGCGGGCGAAGCCGTAGCCGGCCAGGGCGCACACCGCGACGGTGAGGATGGTGACCGACCCCGCGATCAGCAGGGTGTTCAGCATCCAGCGCCCGACCTCGCCGCGCTCGAACACGACCCGGTAGTTCTCCAGGGTGAAGCCGCCCTCGGGGAACCACTGCAGCGGCACGGACTGCGCCTGCGCCTCGGTCTTGAACGAGGTGTCGATGGCCCAGAGCATCGGCAGCAGCCAGGTGGCGGCCATCAGCACCAGGAGGATCACGGCGAGCGTGGTGGCGACCTTGCTGCGGCCGAGCACCAGCCCGCGGGTGCGGCGGTTCTCCTGGCGCCGCTCGGTGTAGGCCTCGCGGAACCCGCCGCGGGTGGCGGTGGGGGCCTCGATCACGTCAACGGCCACGGGCCTGCTCCTTCCGGCGGATCGTGGTCAGCACCTGGAACCCCACGGCGACCGCGATGATGAGCGCGAAGTAGATGTACGACATCGCGGAGGCGTAGCCCATCCGGTACCCGGTGAAGCCGGTGTCGTAGATGTACTGCAGGATCGGCCGGGTGACGCCGCCCGGGCCGGAGCCGCCGTTGAAGGCGATGAACATCTGGTCGAACACCTTCAGCGACGCCAGCACCTGCAGGACGGTGATCAGCACCGTGGTGGAGCGCAGCTGCGGCAGCGTGATGGAGAACAGCCGCCGCCAGGCGCCGGCGCCGTCCAGCGCCGCGGCCTCGTACAGCTGGTCCGGGATCGCCTGCAGCGCCGACAGGTACAGCAGGAAGTTGAACCCGACGGTCCACCAGAGGGTGAGCAGGGCCATCGACCACATCGCGACGCCCGTGTCGGTCAGCCAGCCGACCTTGTCCAGGCCGAGCCGGTCGAGCCAGTAGTTGAGGAACCCGATCTCCGGCTGGTAGAGCCACACCCAGATCTGCACGACGACCGCGACGGGCAGCATGTACGGCGCGAAGAACGCCAGCCGCCACAGCCACTGCCCCGGCAGGCCGGTGTAGACCAGCAGCGCCATCACGAGCGCCACCAGCACCAGCGGCACGGTGCTCATCAGGGTGAAGATCACCGTGTTGCCCAGCGTGGACCACATGGTGGGGTCGCCGAACGCCTCGGCGTAGTTGTCGAACCCGACCCAGCCGCCGTTGCCCATCAGCGACTGCTCGGTGAAGCTCAGGCCGAGGCCCCACAGCGTGGGGACGACGAGGAACAGGACGGCGACCAGCAGGAACGGCAGGACGAACGGCCAGCCGCTGCCCTCCCGCCGGCTGCGGCCCCGCCGGGTCCGGCCGGGCAGGTCGGGCGAGCGCGGCGGCGCCGACGTCGGCTGCGACTGGGCCGGTGTGGTGACAGTGCTCATGGCTGCGATCCCTCCGTCACGCCGGCGGCTTGGTCTGGAGGGCGTTGTCGAGCGCGGCGATCAGCCGGTCGACCGCGACCTCGGGGGACTGCTTGTCGAGCCAGGCGCCCTGCAGCGCCTCCCCGACGCGGGCCTGGAAGTCCGACCCTGAGCCGGTGAACCAGGCCTGGGGGTCGAACACGGCCTGCTCGCTGGCCTCCGCGTAGTGCGCCTGGGGCAGCTTCTCCTGGTAGGCCGCGGACTCCGTGACCTCCCGGTTGGCGGGGATGTGCCCGCCGTCCGACCAGAGCAGCGACTTCTGCAGCATCGCGGCGACGGTGGCGTACGCGGCGTCGCGCCGGGCCGGGTCGACGTTGACCTGGTGCGGCAGCACGAAGACGTGCGAGTCGCCGTAGGTGGCCGGGGTGCCGAAGATGTTCGGCATCGGCATGGCGTCGACGTCCACCCCGGCGGTGAGGAACGACTGCAGCTCCCAGTTGCCGTTGAAGCACATGCCGACGCGGCCGGTGGAGAAGTTCGCGATCGCCGAGGGGTAGTCGCTGTTCGCGATGGCGACCTGGTCGTCCAGCATCTGCTGCACGTAGGTGGTGACCTGGACGAGGGCGTCCCGGTCGACCTGCGCGGGCTGCCCGGGGGTCAGCTCGACCTCCGCGCCGGTCTGCGCGTACAGGCCCCAGAGCATCCGGGACATCTGCGCGCCGTCGCCGGTGTACCCGTAGCCGACGCCGGCGTAGCCGGTGACCTCGGCCATCGCGCGCCCGGCCTCGAGGAAGCCGTCGGGCGAGTCCACCCCGGTGAGCCGGCCGTCCGGGCCCAGCAGCCCCGCCTGGTCGGCGAGGCCCCGGTCGTAGAACAGCAGGAACGCGTGGAAGTCGAGCGGGACGGACCACAGCTGGCCGTCGATGACCGCCCGCTCCCACAGGGCGGGCGGGAACATCTCCTCCGTGACGCCGTGCTCGGCCAGCACGTCCAGGTCCCACGGGTCCAGGACGCCGCCCGGCACCCAGCCGGCGACCCGGGTCAGGTGCATGACCGCCAGGTCCGGCGAGCGCCCGCCGACCGAGGCCATCACGAGCTTCGTGTAGTACGGCGCTCCCCAGGTGAGCACCACGGGGTCGATGCCGACCGCCGGGTTCTCCTCCTGCACCTCGGTCATCATCTGCTGGAAGATGCCGCCGTCGCCGCCGGTGAACAGGTGCCACAGCTGGATCCGGGTGTCCGCGCCGGCTGCCGTCGCGCTCCCCCCGCACCCGCTCAGCGCCCAGGCACCGGCGAGCGCCCCGGCGCCCGCTGCCGCTCCGCGGAACAGGGACCGGCGGCTCAGCACCGCGTCGCCCGGACCCCCGCGACCTCCTGAGATCATCCTCGACCTCCCGCCTCGCCGGCACGGAGGCCAGCGGTTTTCATCGTTGAAGAACCGATCGGCAGTGAATCAGCACGGGACAAGTCCGTCAAGAGAGACATTCCACCCCGGGCCGGACCGTGACCGAACTGGGACCCGGGGACGGGACGGGGAACGGACCCGGGGACGGGCCCGGGGACGACGAAGGGCCCGGCACGAGGTGCCGGGCCCTTCCACGACGCCGCTGGGAGCGGCGGTCGTCACTTCTTGTTGCGACGCTGGTGGCGCGTCTTGCGCAGCAGCTTGCGGTGCTTCTTCTTGGCCATGCGCTTACGGCGCTTCTTGATGACGGAGCCCATGGGTCCTCACTCGCTTCCGGTGGCGAGCGCGCGAGCGTCCGCCAGTTCTGGTCGATCGACGCGCGGCACGACCAGCTCGCCAGGCCGGACGGCTCGTGTGCTCACCAGCCGGCCCAGCCTGCGCGGAACGCCCACGCACGGGAAAGTCCGCCCCCCACCTTACGCGATCCGGCGGGTCGCCCGCGACGCGCCCCGTCACGGGCCCGGCGGGGGGCCCGGTGCCGGGCCCCGGTCAGGACGACAGGCGACCGGCGCGGGGGCCCTCGTCGCCCTCGGCCTCCGGCTCGACGAGGTCGAGCCGCGCGGTCGCGAGGTAGTGGTCCAGCGCGTCCTGCGGGACGCGGAACGAGCGGCCGACGCGCACCGCGGGCATCTCGCCCGAGTGCAGCAGGCGGTACACGGTCATCTTGGAGACCCGCATGACCTCGGCGACCTCGGCCACGGTGAGGAACCGCACGCGCCCGGGCTGCTCGCTGGTCATGGCCGCTCTTCTCGCTCGTGCGCGCACGCGGCAGGGCGTGCGCGGGACTGGACGTCGGGCACAGGTGCCGCGACGACACCTTAGGGCCTGGTGAGGCTGCTGTGAAAGGGGAGACGCCTGGGACCACCCGAGGGGGTGCACCGGCGCCCGCGGCTCAGTCGTGCAGCGGGTCCAGGCCGAGCAGCGGGAAGGCCGCCGACCGGGTGGCGCGCACGGCGCGGTCGACGTCGTCGGCGGGGTCGAAGCCGGCCGACCACGGCCGCCACGGGACGTCGCCGCCGTCGGACATGGTGCCGGGCCCGGCGCGGCCGTAGAGCTCCACGACCTGTGCCCGCCACTCCTCCGGCATCCGGGTGCCCGGGTCCACCGGGCGGTGCGCCGCGATGCCGAGCAGGTGGGTCCACGCCCGCGGCACGACGTCCACGACGGCGTACCCGCCGCCGCCCAGCGCCACCCACCGGCCGCCCGCCACCTCGTGCGCCAGGTCGTGCAGCCAGGAGGACGCCAGCCGCTCCGCGTCGACGGACACGTCGAGGTTCGCGATCGGGTCCTCCACGTGCGCGTCGCAGCCGTGCTGCGTGACGAGCACCTGGGGGCCGAAGGCGCGCACCACCGGCGGCACAACCGCGTCGATGGCCCGCAGCCACGCCGCGTCGGCCGTGTGCGACGGCAGCGCGAGGTTCACCGCCGTGCCCTCCGCGCCCGGGCCGCCGGTCTCGTGCGGGTACCCGGTGCCGGGGAACAGCGTCGCGCCGCTCTCGTGCACCGACACCGTGAGCACCCGCGGGTCGTCCCAGAACGCGCGCTGGACGCCGTCGCCGTGGTGCGCGTCGATGTCCACGTACGCGACCCGCTCGGCCCCCGCGGCCAGCAGCGCGCGGATCGCGACCGCGGCGTCGTTGTAGACGCAGAACCCGGACGCGGCCCCCGGCATCGCGTGGTGCATCCCGCCGGTGAGGTTCACCGCGTGCTCGGCCCGGCCCTCCCAGACGGCCAGGGCGGCGTCCCTGCTGCCGGCGACGATCCGGGCCGCGGCCTCGTGCATCCGCGGGAACACCGGGTCGTCCTCGGTGCCGATGCCCCGCGCGGGGTCGCCGGCGCCCCCGGCGGAGGCCCGGCGCACCGCCGCGACGTAGGCGGCCTCGTGCGCGGTCTCGATCTGCGCGTCGGTCGCGGGCTCCGCGCCCACCACCTCGACCCCGGGCAGGTCGAGCAGCCCGAGCGACCGCGCGAGGCGCACGGTGAGGTCGAGCCGGAGCGGCGCCATGGGGTGACCGGGGCCGAAGTCGTACTCGAGCAGCTCGGGGGTCCACACCACGCGTACCCGGCCGGTCATGCCCACACGGTAGCCGCTGACCGGCCGGGTCACCGACGGCGTGCCAGAGTGGTGCCCCGCACGCGGCGGCCGCCGCGTGCGCAGGCGTGCGACCGCACGGGACACAGGACGCAGGAGGGTGCATGGCACGCGGCATCGCCGGCACCTTCTGGTCGGGGCGCGAGCTCGTCGACCGGCTGGCGCGGCAGTCCCCCGCCCGGCTCGCCCTCGGCGTGTTCGCCGCGGTGATCGCGCTGTTCACCGCGCTGCTCTCGTCCCGGTGGGCGACCGCGTCGGGCGAGCACGCCCCGTTCGTCGACGCGCTGTTCACCGCGACCTCCGCCGTCTGCGTCACCGGCCTGGTCACCGTGCCCACCGGCACCTACTGGTCGACGGCCGGCCAGGCGACGATCCTCGTCGCGATCAAGATCGGCGGGCTGGGCGTGATGACGCTCGCGTCGATCCTGGGGCTGGCCGTCTCCCGGCGGATCGGGCTCACCCAACGGCTGCTCGTGAGCTCGGAGACGAAGGAGACCCGGCTCGGCGAGGTCGGGTCCCTGGTCCGCACGGTCATCATCACGTCCACCGCGCTCGAGGTGGCTATCGCCCTGATCCTGGTGCCGCGGCTGCGGATCGTCGGCGACTCGTGGGGCGAGGCCGTCTGGCACGGCGTCTTCTACGCGATCTCCGCGTTCAACAACGCCGGGTTCATCCCCACCGAGCACGGGCTCGAGCCGTTCGCCTCCGACTGGTGGATGCTGCTGCCCATCATCATCGGTGTGTTCATCGGCTCGCTCGGCTTCCCGGTGATCCTCAACATCGCCCGCACCTGGCGCCGCCCTCGGCGGTGGAGCCTGCACTCCAAGCTGACGCTGACCACCAGCGCGGCCCTCGTCGCGTTCGGCGCCGTGGTGGTCGCCGCGTTCGAGTGGACCAACCCCCGCACCCTCGGCGGCCTGGACTGGAACGAGACGCTGCTCGCCGCACTGTTCGCCGGCGTCATGCCCCGCTCCGGCGGGTTCTCCACGGTCGACGTCGGTGACATGCACGAGGGCACCTGGCTGCTGCAGGACGCGCTGATGTTCGTCGGCGGCGGCTCCGCGTCCACCGCGGGCGGCATCAAGGTGACGACGCTCGCCGTGATGCTGCTGGCCATCGTGGCGGAGGCCCGCGGCGACCGCGACGTCGAGGCGTACGGCCGGCGGATCCCGCGCGAGGCCCTGCAGGTCGCCATCGCCGTGTCGCTCGTCAGCGCTAGCGTCGTCCTGGTGGCCAGCCTGTTGCTGCTCGGCATCACCGGGGAGACGCTGGACGTGGTGCTGTTCGAGGTGATCTCCGCCTTCGCCACGGTCGGGCTGTCCACCGGGCTCACGCCCGAGCTGCCCGACGCGGGCAAGTACGTGCTCACCGTGCTCATGTTCATCGGCCGGACCGGCACGATGACGCTCGCCGCCGCCCTGGCGCTGCGCAGCCGTCGTCGCGTCATCCGGCTCCCCGAGGAGAGGCCGATCATTGGATGACCTGACCAGGACCGCCGCCGGCCCGTCCCCGTTCGGCGAGGGCCAGGGCCGCGAGCCCCGGGACGGCGGCGGCCGGCGCGACGGCGGCCGCGGCGCCAAGACGCCCAAGCGCGAGGCCGGCGTGCTCGTGATCGGGCTGGGCCGGTTCGGCTCCGCGATCGCGGCCACCCTCGACCGGCTGGGTCAGGACGTGCTCGGCGTCGAGCGCGACCCCGACCTGGTCGCCCAGTGGACCGGGCGGATCCCGCTCGTCGAGGCGGACGCCGCCAACCCGGAGGCCCTCGAGCAGCTCGGCGCGCGGGAGTTCTCCGTGGCCGTCGTCGGCGTCGGCTCCTACCTCGAGGCCTCCGTGCTGATCACCGGCAACCTCGTCGACCTGGGGACCCCGCAGATCTGGGCCAAGGCGATCAGCAACGAGCACGCCCGCATCCTGCAGCGGATCGGTGCGCACCACGTCGTGCTGCCCGAGGCCGACGCCGGCTCCCGGGTCGCGCACCTCGTCTCGGGCAAGATGCTCGACTACATCGAGGTCGAGGACGGCTTCACGATCGTCAAGATGCGCCCGCCGCGCGAGACGCAGGGGTTCACCGTCGGCCAGTCCCGCATCCGGGAGCGGTACGGCGTCACCGTGATCGGCGTGAAGAGCCCGGGCATCGACTTCGTCTACGCGACCCCGGACACCCGGATCGCCGCGAACGACCTGCTGGTCGTCTCCGGGCACGCCGACCTGCTCGAGCGGTTCGCCGCACGACCGTGACCGGCATCCCCGTCGGCCGCGTGCACCGCCCCGACACCGCCCCCCGCCCCCGGGACAGCCGCGGGCTGCTGCTCGCCGCGCTGCGCCGCGAGGACGACCGCACGCAGGTGGAGCTCTGCCGCGACACCGGCCTCGCCCCCGCGACCGTGTCCGCCGCCGTCGCGGCGCTCGTCGCGGAGGGCCTGGTCCGGGTGTCCGCCACCACCCGCTCCGGCCGGCGGGCCACCCGGGTGTCGCTCGCGCCGGGCGGCGCCCTGGCCGGCGTGCACTGCTACCTCGACGAGGTGCGGGTCGTGCTGGACACCGGTGACGGCGCCCTCGTCGAGCGCACCGTCCCGCTGCCCGGCGGGCACCGCGCCGAGCACGCCGTCGCCGAGGCCCGCGCGCTGCTGGACCGGGTGCTGCGGGACACCGGCACCGACCCCGGCTCGGTGGCCGCGGTGGGCGTCGGCGTCCCCGCGCCGGTCGAGGTGCGCACCGGGCGGGTCGCCGGCGCCGGCGTCCGGGACGGCTGGGGCGACATGGTGGCCGAGCCCGCCCTGCTCGCCCCCGCGCCGGACGTGCCCGTGCTGTTCGACAACGACGGCAACCTCGGCGCCCTCGCGGAGGCGCGGGTGGGCGCGGGCCGGGGCCGCCGGACCGTGGTGCACGTCGCGCTCGGCGCGGGCGTCTCCGGCGGGATCGTGGTCGGCGGCGACGTGGTGCACGGCCGCACCGGCACCGCCGGCGAGCTCGGCCACCTCACCATCGACCCCGACGGCCCCGTCTGCTCCTGCGGCAACCGCGGCTGCCTCCAGGTGTACGCCGGCGCGGGCGCCGTGCTCGACCTGCTGGCCGCCAGCCACGGGCCGCTCACGGTGCCGGAGCTGCTCGCCCGCGCGGCCGAGAGCGACCCCGGCTGCCGGCGGGTGCTGTCCGACGTGGGCCGGCACCTCGGGACGGCCCTGGCGTCGGTGTGCACCGTGCTCGACCCCGACGTCCTCGTCGTCGGCGGCGCGCTCTCCGCCGCGGGCGACCTGCTGCTCGGCCCGCTGCGCGAGGTGCTCGCGGAGCGCACCGCCGTGACCTCCGGCGACGCGGTCGACGTCGTCGCCGGCCGGCTCGGCGCCGCCGCCCCCGCCCGCGGCGCCCTGCTGCTCGCGCGCGACGCCGGCCTGGCGCGGGCGGCCGTCGCCGGCTGAACGCCCGCTGTGCGTCTGCGCCGCGGGGCGTGATCTGGCTCCCACGGGCTCATGCCCGGCCGCAGGATGCCGATGAGTCCGGGTGAGGCACCATCCCGCGGCGGGGTGGTCACGACCGGAGGGAGGCGACGCATGCGGACCACCGTCCCCGCGCCGGCCCCGGCCGGTCCGGCGGCGCCCGGCGCCCTCGTGTCCGCCCCGCGGGCCGCCGACGCCGCGGAGCCCGACGGCGTCGCCCGGCGCCTCGCCGCCCTCGAGCGGCAGGGCACCCTGGTGCCCAGCCCGGAGCCGCGGTTCGACCGCGTCGTCCGCCTCGCCACCCAGCTGTTCGACGTGCCCACGGCCACGGTGTCGCTCGTCGGCGCCGGCGAGCCCGCGCACCGGCC